>NZ_JBSFMM010000306.1:0-10682 GCF_053599555.1 Streptomyces sp. NPDC000941 | reverse complement strand
CACGACACGGCTGATCTGACCGGGGTGCCCGATCGGCTGCGCCCGCTCATCGAAGCCTGCCTCGACAAGAACCCCGAGCGCCGCCCGACCGCCGCCGAGCTGGGGCGGCGACTGGCGGAGGGCGGGCCGCCGGTGGACGGTACGGGGTGGCTGCCGCGGCCGGTCGCCGAGCTGATCGCCAAGCGCTCGGCGGAGCTGCTGGCGCTCCCCGACGTCCCGCCCACGGTGGTCGGTACGGAAGATGAGGTGCCGAAGCCGCCGCGCCCCGGCCGCCGCAGGTTTCTGGCGGCGGCCTCGGGCGGCGCGGTGCTGGCGGCCGGGAGCGGCCTCGGCATCTGGGCGGCCTCGCGCCCCGAGGCGGGCAGCGGCGGGGGCGACCGGCCCACCCCGCCCCGGTGGACGATCGGGGTGCACGCCGATCTGACAGGTGGCCAGGCCACGGCCGGAACTGCCCAGCGCCGGGGCGCCGAGCTGGCGGTGGAGCGTCTCAACGCCCGTGCGGATCGGCCCGTCACGCTCGCTCTCAAGGCCCTGGACGACCGCGGTGCCCCGGGCGGCGCACATAACATCGCCGAGCGGATGGCCGCCGACCCCACGGTCATCGCGGTCATCGGGCCGACGACCGACGCGACCTGCGAGGCCGCGATCGGCGCCTACGACAAGGCGGGGCTGCCACTGCTGTCGGTGTCGGTCGGCACGGCCGAGGTGTCCGCCGTCGAGCACCCGTCCTATCTGCAGACCCGGCCGGACGACGGCGGCCTCGGCCTTCCGCTGCTGTCCTACCTCGCCCGGCACACCCGGCCGCACCGCACGGCCCTGATCGACGACCGCGCCGCCGGGGACTACAGCTGGAACCTCATCCGGTCCATGGCCACCGCGATGCGCGGCGGGGACCTGCCGTCGCTGACCGTCACCGTCCCGGCGGACGCGAGGGACTTCGGCCGGGCGGTGGACGAGGTGCGCCGAAGCGGGGTCCGGGCGGTGGTCTTCGGCGGCCGCGCGCCCCGGGGCGCGCTGTTCGCCCGGGAGTTGGCGTCCGCCGGTTTCACCGGGGCGCGGCTGGCCACGCAGCCGGTCATCGACGCCGAGTTCCTGAAGCGGGCCGGCGAGGCCGCGAACGGCTGGCTGCTCAGCTCGGCCTTCACCGACGCGACGGCCCTGCCCTCGGCGCGGCCCTTCACGGCCGCGTACCGGAAGCGGTACGGGTCCGCGCCCGGGCGCCACGCCGCGGAGGCGTACGACGTCGTCGGGCTCATCGCGCAGGCGCTGCGCGAGTTGGGTCCACAGGGCATCGACCGGGAGGCCATGGCACGCAGGCTGCGCGCGGTCCGGTACCGGGGGATCACCAAGACGTACGCCTTCGAGCGGGGCAACGGATCCCTGACCCCGGGCACCGGGCTGTTCCTCTACCGGGTCGAGAAGGGGCGGTTCCGCTTCCTGGGCGACTACGAGAGTGCGACGCGCGCCTGAGCGGCCCCGGCCGCTACTTCAGCAGCCGGGACAGCCGCCGGTCGGCGAGCGGCTTCCCACCGGTCTGGCAGGTCGGGCAGTACTGCAGGGAGGAGTCCGCGAAGGACACCTCGCGGACCATGTCGCCGCACACCGGGCAGGGCTGGCCGGTGCGGCCGTGTACCCGCATACCGCCGCGCTTCTCCGCCTTCAAGTCGCGCGCCGCCAGCCCCAGAGAGCGCTCGACGGCGTCGCGCAGCGTGCTGCCCATCGCCTCGTACAGCCGGGCGATCTCCTCCTCCGTCAGGTCGGCTGCCAGCCGGTAGGGCGACATCCGGGCAGCGTGCAGGATCTCGTCCGAATAGGCGTTGCCGATCCCGGCGATGACGCTCTGGTCGCGCAGCACGCCCTTGATCCGGTGGCGCACTCCGCGCAGCAGCCCGGCGAACTCCTCGAGGGTGAAGGACTCCGCGAGCGGGTCAGGCCCCAGCCGGGCGATCCCCGGCACCTCCTGGGGGTCGTGCACACAGTAGACGGACAGCGCCTTGCGGGTGCCCGCCTCGGTGAGGTCGAAGCCGGCGCCCTCCGGGCCGGCCAGGCGCAGCCGCAGCGCCAGCGGGCCCTTGCCCGGGCGGGGCGGGTCCTCCGGGAGGCCGTCCCGCCAGCGCAGCCAGCCCGCCCTGGCGAGGTGGAGGACCAGATGCGGGCCGTCGGTGGCCAGGTCGAGGAACTTGCCGTGGCGGCGCACCGCGGTGACGGTACGCCCTTCGAGGTCGGTCAGCGGCGGATCGTACGTCTTGAGGACGCTGACCGCGGCGGGGTGGACACGGGCGATCTCCCGGCCGACGGCGCGCTCGGCCAGGATCTGCGCCAGGGCCTCCACCTCCGGCAATTCCGGCATAGGACCAGTGTGCCCCAGCGGCCGGGACCCGGCCGGTCACCCCTCCAGCGGCGCTGAGCTGCGGGTCCGATGGCCCGCCCCTACGCTGACCCAAGAGCCGGACCGGCGCCGCGTACCGGCTCGGCACGCCCGCGCCGCCCCGCAGTACCGCGTCTCTCCCCGTTCCGCACGGAGGCTTCCCCCATGGTCGACACCGCACAGCACGAGCGGTCCACACTGCGTCACTCTGCGCCATTCCTCCGTTACGAACGGTACGAGGGCGGCAGCCTGGAGACGGAGCGGCGGGTCCTGGACAAGCTGGCGCACGAGCTGGTGGACGTGCGGGGGGCGTACCGCCCCGGCGGCAGCCCCGCGCGTCTCCTGCGTACCTTCCAGGCCAGGTCGGCACTCGGCGTGGACAACGCCCGGCTGCGCTTCCACGACGACCTGCCCGAGGTGCTGCGGGTCGGCTACGCGCAGCCGGGCGCCGAGTATTCGGCCGCCGTGCGGCTGTCCGACGCGCGCGGCGCCGAGCGGCCGGACGCCGCGCCCGGTCTGCGGCGGATGGCCGTACGGGTGCGGGCCGGGGCCGAGGGGACACACGACCTGCTGGCCACCGGTTTCCCGGTGTCGCACGCCGCCGACGCGCGCGAATACGTCGCCTTCGCCAAGGCCATGGCGGGCGCGGGCAGCGCCGCCGAGCAGGCCTTCGGGCTGCTGGTGAAGCTGCCGCTGGCCGTCGGCTGGTCCACCGCGGCCCGGATGCGCCGCAATGTGCACACCGCTGCCCGGCACGCCGTCGGCTCGCTGGCCCGCGAGACCTTCTGGAGCTGCGGGGCGATCCTGTGGGGCGACGCGGGGCCGGTCCGCTACCAGCTGCGCCCCGCTCCCGGCGGCACCCCGGCCCCGCCGCCCGACCGGGGCGATCCCGACTATCTCCACCGGGAGCTGACGCAGCGTCTGTTCACCGGAGACATCAGCTTCGAGCTGTGTGTGCAGCGGTATCTGGACGAGCGCCGCACCCCGGTCGAGAACGGCTCGGTGGAGTGGCGGGAGAGCGACGCGCCCGTCATCCCGGTGGCCCTGCTGACCGTGCCGCGCCAGGATCTGGACGCGGCCGCGGCCCGCTCGGCGGCGCGCCGGGTGGAGCGGCTGGCCTTCGACCCCTGGCACACCACGGAGGAGTTCCGCCCGCTGGGCAACCTCAACCGCGCCCGCAAGGCCGCGTACGAGGCGAGCGGCGCCCAGCGGCTGGGGCTGCGGCTGACCCCCGCCGGACTGCTCGCCCCCGCCGGACCGCCGGCCCTCGTCACACCGCGCCCTGTCGCCATCCTGCAGGCCCCGGTACGCGCGGCCTTCGGCCTGGTGGGCCGGTATGTCCCCTGGCACCGGCTGCCCCTTCCGGCCGGGCTGCGGGGCCTGATGGCGCCGGGCCCGTCGCTGCCCCGCGCCGGCGATCTGCTCAAACCGCCGATGGGCGCGCTCGGCCAGGTACTCGGCCGCGGGCCCTTCTCCGCTTCGTCGGCATCCACTCCATCGGCATCCGCTCCGTCGGCATCCGCGTCGTCTGCGTACCGGCGGAGTGGGTGAGGGGCGCGAGCGGCGCGGCCGGTGGCCGTTCGCGGCCAGGGCACCGGAAAATCGACCTTGACCGGTTTACCGACGCGGTAGGGTGTGGCGTTCGTCGCGAGCGGCAGCCGAGCAGCGGGAGTCGGTGCATGGACAGCGAGGTCACGGCAGGGCCGGCGCGGCGCGTCACCATCAAGGACGTCGCCGCGCGGGCCGGGGTCTCCAAGGGCGCGGTGTCGCTGGCCTTCAACGACCGCCCGGGCGTCTCCCAGGCCACCCGGGCCCGGATCTTCGAGGCCGCCCGGGAACTGGGGTGGGCGCCGCATCTGTCCGCCCGGTCGCTGTCCAACGCACGGGTGGACGCCGTGGGCCTGGCCATCGCCCGGCCGGCTCGGATGCTGGGGCTCGAGCCGTGGTTCATGGAGTTCGTCTCGGGCATCGAGAGCGTGCTCGTCGAGCGGTCCTGCTCGCTGCTGCTGCGGCTGGTGCGGGATGTGCGCGAGGAGATCGAGGTCCAGGAGGCGTGGTGGCGGGGGCGGCAGGTCGGCGGGTCGATTCTCGTCGACCTCCACGACGGGGATCCGCGCGTCCCCGAGCTGCACCGGCTCGGGGTGCCCGCCGTGGCCGCCGGGCACCCGTCCCTGGTCGGCGGATTCACCTGCGTATGGACCGATGACGGCACGGCCGTCACCGAGGCGGTGCGCTATCTGGCGGCGCTGGGCCACCGGCGGATCGCCCGGGTGAGCGGCCCCGCCACGCTGGGGCACAGCGTGATCCGTACCGCCGCCTTCGAAGCGGCCGTACGGGAGTTGGGCCTGGCCGACGGGCGCACGGTCGCCACCGACTTCTCGGGGGAGGAAGGGGCGCGCGCCACGCGGGCGCTGCTGGCCTCGGCCGACCGGCCGACGGCCGTCATCTACGACAACGACATCATGGCGGTGGCGGGCCTGTCGGTGACCGCCGAGATGGGTCTTTCGGTGCCCGCCGACGTCTCGCTGCTGGCCTGGGACGACTCCCAGCTGTGCCAGCTCACCCACCCCACGCTGTCGGCGATGAGCCATGACGTCTTCGGCTTCGGGGCCGAGGTGGCCCGCCGCCTGTTCGATGTGCTCGGCCAGGCGGCGCCCAGCGCCCACCAGGCGCCCACCCCGGCCCTCACCCCACGCGGCAGCACCGCCCCGCCACGCGAGTGAGCCGAAGAGGCGCGGCCGCCCGCGCCGGAGGCGCTGATGTCACTGTGAAAGGGAGAGCGCGCGGAGGCCCTGAGGCTGCAATCGCCACGCGGCGGAGCCGCAGATCGATACAGCCGGCTCCGCCGCGCGAAGGGCCGAGCACGGTCGACAGGGGCTGAGGCGCCCCCCGGGGGCACCTCCCAGCGGTAGCTGGGGGAGAACCGAGCCATGAAAGCAGTGGCCCTGAACCGGTTAAGCGAGGACCGGCGGGCGCACCGCGCCGACCGGATGAACTCGGCCCGCCCCGGGGCCCGCGGGCAGCGCGTGTCCGACGGTAGGTGGTACGGATAGCCGGGTGCCCGGCGGCGAGGGCGAACCGAGCCGGGAAACAGGCCCAGGGAGCGGTTCCGCATGGACTGGTTCACCTCATCCGACTACTGGCTGACCCGGCTGGTCTTCCAACGGGGGCTGGCGGCCCTGTATGTGATCGCCTTTGTGGTCGCGGCGAACCAGGGACGGGCCCTGATCGGCGAGCGCGGACTGACGCCGGTGCCGCGGTTCACCGCGCACATGCCGTTCCGGCGCTCCCCCAGCCTGTTCCACCTCCACTTCTCGGACCGCTTCTTCACCGGCTGCGCCTGGCTGGGGGCCGCGCTCGCCGCCGCGGTGGTGGCGGGGGCCGCGGACCGGGTGCCGCTGTGGGCCGCGATGCTGATGTGGCTGGTGCTGTGGCTGCTGTATCTGTCGATCGTCAACGTCGGACAGGTGTGGTACGGGTTCGGCTGGGAGTCACTGCTCCTGGAGACCGGCTTCCTCGCCGTCTTCCTCGGCAACGCCCGCACCGCGCCGCCGGTCCTGGTGCTGTGGCTGCTGCGCTGGCTGCTGTTCCGGGTCGAGTTCGGCGCCGGGCTGATCAAGATCCGGGGGGACCGCTGCTGGCGGCAGCTGACCTGTCTGTACTACCACCACGAGACACAGCCGATGCCGGGCCCGCTGAGCTGGTTCTTCCACCGGCTGCCGGGGCCCCTGCACCGGGTCGAGGTCGCGGCCAACCACGTCGCCCAGCTGGCCGTGCCCTTCGCGCTGTTCACGCCGCAGCCGGTGGCGAGCGTGGCCGGGGGCGTGATCGTGGTCACCCAGCTGTGGCTGGTCACGTCCGGCAACTTCTCGTGGCTGAACTGGGTGACCATCCTGCTGGCCCTCGCCGCGGTCGACGGGCGGCGCGCGGCCCAGGCGCTGGGGCTCCCCGAGCCGCCGCCGCTCGCCGCTCCCCCGGTGTGGTACGAGGCCCTGGTGCTGGCCGCCACCGTGCTGGTGGTGGTGCTCAGCTACTGGCCGGCCCGGAACCTGGTGTCGGGCAGTCAGCTGATGAACTACTCCTTCAACCCGCTGCACCTGGTCAACACCTACGGCGCCTTCGGCAGCGTCAACCGTGCCCGGTTCGAGGTGGTGATCCAGGGCACCGACGAGCCGGTGCCCACGCCGGACGCGGTGTGGAAGGAGTACGAGTTCCGAGGCAAACCGGGCGATGTGCGCCGGATGCCGCGCCAGTTCGCTCCGTACCATCTGCGGCTGGACTGGATGATGTGGTTCGCCGGGATCTCACCGGCCTACGCCCGGTCCTGGTTCGGCCCGCTGGTCACCAAGCTGCTGGAGGGCGACCGGGCCACACTGAAGCTGCTGCGGGTGTGCCCCTTCCCCGGCGCGCCGCCCACCCACATCCGCGCCCGGCTGTTTCTGTACCGCTTCACGACCTGGGCCGAGTTGCGGGCCACCGGCGCATGGTGGCACCGCACACTCATCCGTGAATTCCTGCCCCCGGTCGCCCTCGACCGCCCGGACCGGCGAGACCGATAGCCAGGGGGATGCCCGCGGCTCAGAAGCCCGTGAACTGGCGCACCGACGGCGCCGTACGCGCCACCGCCACCTTCTCCAGCGCGTATTCGCGGACCGGTTCCCGGAAGCGGTAGTGCCGCCCGCCCGCCGCCCGCTCCTCCGAGACCTCCACCAGTGAGGCGTCGACCAGCCGCATCAGCACCACATCGGCCATGGTGGTGTCGGCGCCCAGCGCCCGGGCGCCCTGAGCGGCGGTGAACAGCCGGTGCGGAATCAGGGCCAGCCGCAGAAAGCATTCCTGGGTGTTCTCGTCGAGCTTGCGGAAGCAGCTGTCCAGCCGGTCGTACAGGTCGAGCCCCAGCGCCGACAGTTCGGAGAGCCGGTGCTGCCCCTTGGCGGATCGTATCTTCGCCAGCACGCAGGAGATGCTGACCGGCCGCAAAGCCATCAGCCGCTCGCCGAGGAAGGTGATGGCCAGGGGCAGCCCGTCCGCCAGCCGCACCACGTCGGCGACGGCCTCGGGCTCGGCGTCCGTCCGCTCCCGTCCGATCAGCCGGGTGAGCAGTTGCCCGCCCTCCGCGGTGGACAGGCAGCCGAGCGCCACGGTCCGCGCCCCGCGCAGCCCGTACAGCAGGGAGCGGGCGGTGATCAGCACGGCGCAGCCGGTGCCGCCCGGGAGCAGCGGTTCGACCTGCTGCGGCGAGTCGGCGTCGTCCAGCACCAGCAGCACCCGGCGGTCCGAGCTCCAGGTGCGGAACAACGCCGTCCGCCCGCCCAGTGTGGTGGGGATGTCGCACGGCGCCACGCCGATCCCCCGCAGGATGTGCTCCATCGCCTCCGCCGCGGTCGCCGGGGTGGGCTGTGATCCGCCCAGCGGTACGTACAGCTGCCCGTCGGGGTAGCGGGCGCGGACCGCATGGGCGAGGTGGATGGTGGTGGCCGTCTTGCCGACACCCGGCATGCCCACCAGCGACACCACGGGCAGGCCCGTGGTGTCGCCGTGGGCCGCGAGCAGGCCGGCGACCTCGTCGAGCACGGTCTGCCGTCCGGTGAAGTCGGTGGTGTCCCGGGGGAGTTGGGCGGGCGGGGCCGGGGGCTGCGCGCGGCGGGGCGGCGGGGGCGGGGCGGCCGGCGGGTCGAGCGACGGGTCCCCGGCGAGCATGGAGCGCTGCAGCCGTTGGAGTTCGGGGCCCGGCTCCAGGCCCAGCTCGTCGACCAGATGGCGGCGCAGATCGTGGAAGACCTTCAGCGCCTCGCCGCGCCGCCCGGAACGGTGGAGCGCGAGCATCAGCTTGGCGTGGATGCCCTCGTGCAGGGGCCTGGCCGCGGCCAGCGCCTTGAGCTCACCGTTCAGCTCATGGTGCCGGCCGAGCTGGAAATCGGCTTCGACGCGCATCTCCAAGGCGCGCAGCCGGCGCTCCTCCAGTTCGGCGGCATGCGCTTCGAGCAGTTCCCCGCAGTCCACATTGGCCAGGGCGCTTCCCTGCCACATCCCCAGGGCCCGGTTCAGCACTTCCCTGGCATGTCCGGGGTCGCCGGCGGCAAGCACCTCCCTGCCTTCTTCGACCAGGACCCGAAAGGAATTGAGGTCGATCGCGCTTTCCGGTACGCGGACGGTATAGCCGCCCGGCCGGGTCTGGAGTAACAGCTCTCCGCCGCAGCCCGGACGGGCCAGGCTGCGGCGGAGTTCATAGACATAAGTGTGTACGGCGCGAATGGCCTTGTCCGGGGGGCTGCTTCCCCACAGTTCGTCGATGAGGGCCTTGGTGGGCACGACCTGGTTGTGCCGCAGTATCAGCAGGGCCAGGGTCCGGCGGAGCTTGGGGGCGCTCGGCGTGCGGACGCGGGAGTCGTCCAGGACTTCGAAGTTTCCCAGAACCTGAAACCTCATACGCGAACCCCCCGGTTCATCGGCGACAAGGCCCTGCCCGTTCCCCGTATTCAGTTCGTAGCCGAGGATACCTCCGACCCGCATGATCAGTGGATTCGGGGCATATTTCGGCTCATTCGCACCTGTGCCTGTTGGTACCCGATTTAATTGATGAGCCCGTACGCGCCCAGAAATCGCGGATCAGTTCGGCGCATATCTTTCCGAACCGGGGTGGCGGATTACCCGCACCGCGAATGTGTCAATGGCCGTGCGGCGCCGAGCGATGTACCGGCCCATGGGCGGCGAGGCAGTGCTCGTCGCGCGCGTCGCCCTCGATCGCCGGGTCGTGTGCGTCGCGCGACGGCCGTGGATCGCCGAGGTGGTCGACCTGGAGGGTGGTGTGGGTGATTCCGTAGCGCTCGCCCAGCAGCCGCTCCAGATCCTCGCGGACGGCGTGGCAGTCGCCGTCCGGGGCCGCGACCAGCACATGGGCGGAGAGCGAGACCTCCCCCGAGGTGATCTGCCAGACATGCAGATCGTGCACTTCGGCCACGGCCGCGTGGGACACCAGCCGGTCGCCGATCTCGTCGGGCTCGACCCCGCTCGGCGCGGCCTCCAGCAGCACCCGGCCGGAGGCCCGGACCAGCCCCACGCCGGCCTTGACCATGAGCGCCACCACGACGAGCGAGGCGATCGCGTCCGCACGCGCGAAACCGGTGGTCACAACGACGACACCGGAGACAGCGGTGCCGATGAAGGCGAAGAGGTCGTTGAGGATGTGCTGATAGGCGCCTTCGACGTTGAGCGAGCTGCGATTGGCCTTGGACATGCACCAGGCCGCCGCGATGTTGACGGCCACTCCGGCGAGCCCGGTGGCCAGGACCAGAGCACCGTTCACATCGGGCGGGTCGATCAGACGCTCCACCGACTCATAGCCCAGCCACACCGCGAGGAGCAGCAGCGAGAGCCCGTTGGCCTGGGCGGAGAGAATTTCGGCGCGTTTGAGACCGTAGGTGTAGCCGCCGCGCGAGGGGCGGGCCGCGAGCCGGATCGCGAACAGCGCGAGAACGATGGACGCGGCGTCGGTGAGCATATGGGCGGCGTCGGACATCAGCGCCAGCGAGCGCGCGACCACCCCGATGACGCCCTCGATCACGATGAAGCCGCTGATCAGCGAAAGCGCTGCCAGCAGCCAGCGACGGTCGGCGTTCTCCGCCACGCCATGGCTGTGCCCGGCGTGGCCCTCCCCGTGTCCGTGCGTATGGGTGCCCACCCGCTCCTCCTTGAATCGCCCAACGGAACAGCGCAATTGAACAGCACATCGCAAAATAATCCAAAGGCTGCAATGGACACGGTTATCAAGTGCCGCAATCACATGGCGCGGGCGGCGATACCGGCGGCGATGCGGAATGCCTTTCTGAATTCGGCAACGCTTTTCATTGTCGGACACGGTCGGTGATATGTGCGAGACCGCCCCGGTCCGGGTGAGCTCCGCGGGAAGCCGGTGACCGCGCCGGGCGCGACGCGTTGGCCTGACATGACGACGACGATGCGACGCCGTTCTCTCTCGCAGCCGAGCAGAGCGCTGGACCGGAGCACCGCGGGCGGCGAAACGCTCCGCCAGAGCACCTGTGTGCCCATCTACGCCGCCCTGGTCGAGCGCTGGGCCTCCGCGGGCCGGGCCGTGCCGGGGCGCTACGACCGGGAGTGGGCCGAGCTGGTGAACTGTCCGCCCTGGCCCGAGCGGGTCCGCTCGGCCTCCCGACCCGCCGCTTCCCCTGCGCCCCTCAAGCGCTCCTGATATCCGGCTCCGGACGATATCCGACGCCGGAGGGTAACCGGCGCCGGACGGGCGCGGCCGGGGCGGGCCGCGTCACGCGCCGCGGACGCGGCCCTCGGCGACCAG
>NZ_JBSFMM010000305.1:0-10897 GCF_053599555.1 Streptomyces sp. NPDC000941 | reverse complement strand
CAGCGCTGTGCACTACAGCGCTCGCCTTCCTCGCACTGGCAGGCATCATCAGGGCCGACCGCGCGTCCGCAGCAGCAGCCATCGCGACGGCTGGCACAGGCATCACGCTAGTGATCTTGCGCAGGGAGCCCGCCAGCTCTTCAGATGACGGGAACGAGGCCGCTCCCTGAGTATCCGGCGCCTACGATTCGGCCAGTTTTCGCCCCGTCCAACAGCCGCCGGGCGGCGTCACCATCAGGAGCCGCTGCGCTGATCAGCAGATCACGACACACCGCGCCGCTCGGCGGGGTGCTGCTCGGCCGGCCGTTGGCGGGGGCGCTGGGCTCGGGACTTCGCGGCGGCCGTGCCGCCCTCACTGCTCGACTTCTGCCGGTGGCAAGGGTCCGAGTGGATGGCGGCGAGGTTGTCCCGTGAGTGGTCATCCCCGGGGGTGATGTGGTCGACCTGGTCGGCGCCGTGCTTGCCGCAGACGTGGCAGATGCCGTTGTCGCGGCGGAGGATCGTGGCGCGCAGGATGGGCCAGTTCGGCGGCAGGCGCTTCGCGCGGTCGCTGGTGTTCCAGACCATCGCGGCTACTCGCTTCGGGGGCCGCGCGGGGTCTCGCGCATGAGGCGGTCGTAGTCGCGGCGGCTGAGGTGATACCGCGGGTCCGGCTTGGGCTTGACGCGTCCGGATGTCGGAGCGGCTGCGGCAGAGGTGGTCACTGGGGCGTCCTTTTCGGCGGTGCCGGCTGGCCGGGGGCGGGGAGTTCGCGGAGGTCGTAGCGGACGTTGCCGCGTCCGGTGCCGTGCTGGGTGATGCGGCCTTCGTGGGCCCATCGGTAGACGGTGGCGACGGGGCGCCTGGTGTAGGCGGCGGCCTCGTCGGGCCGCACGAGGATGGGGGCGCTCACGCGCGAAAACCTCCCTCGGGAATGCGAATGGGCCGCCTCGCGGGGGATTCGAGGCGGCCCATTCGGGTCGGTCGCGCAGTGTGGGTGTCGTTGTGCGGTGACACGTCTTGCGCTCGTATCAGAAGGTATTTTCACGGGCTCGGGATTGTCAAGTCTTTACGCCGCAGCGGGGTTCGGTGTTGCGTTCCGGAGCGTTTCGGCAAGGTTGGCGAGTTGCGGGCCATGCCATTCTTCGGCGCACTCCGGGCAGCGCGCGACGAGGGCGGCGGGGTTGGCGGTAATGCGTCCGCCGCACGCGCAGGCGCCGAGCGGGACGCGGGGGATGTCGCCGTCGATGACGCGGTGAGCGCGGCTGTGGAGTCGGGCAATCTCGCTGGCGAAGTCCCCGGCGGCCGGGTGCTGCTCGGCCGCCCACGGCAGGTTGACCCGTAGGCGGTGAACAGCGCTGGTCACACGGTCGGCGAGGGTGCCGTTCCACTCGGGCGGGCTCCAGTCGAGGAGGTCGTACCAGTCCTCTGCCCATGAGGTGAGGATGTCGGGGATGCCACCGACGACGGTGAGGTTGAGGGCGTCGATGTTGCAGGGCGCCGGAGCCTCTACGGCGGCGCTCTTTCCGCTTCCGGTCGGTTTGGTGCCGACGAGGTTTTCTAGTGCACGATAGAGTTTGGGAATTTCTTCTAGATACCCGACCACGCGCCTTTCGCAGATACGGCAAAGGTTTCGGTCATCGTTGACATCTCTCGGGCAGCTCTGGCATTCGGTCATTGATGCTCATCCGTTTCTAGTGACGTTCATGTGGGATGTGGGTTTCCGCCGAATGCGGTTACGAGCTTTCATGTGGTGGCGGTCGCGTTCGGGCGAGGGTTTGCCGGAGCTCGGCTATGGCCTCGGTGGGGGGTGGGGAGGCGGCGACGAGGGCGGCGCGGTACTGGGCGGGGGCGAGCTGGCCCGTGGCGACGGCGTGGCGGCTGGCGCGTAGCGCGGTGAGGTAGGCGGCCACGTCGTCGGGGTCGGCGTCCGGTACGGGATCGGTGTGGCGGTTCATCAGCTCGCGCCGGAACGGCGCCCAGGCGGCGGTGATGTCGCCGGGCTCGATGGCGCGGTACTGGGCGGAACGGTTCTCGCGCTGCTGCTCGTAGTACCCGCGCACGGCGTGCGCCACGTCCCAGCGCACTTCGGTGCGTGTGGCGGGGACGTGTGCGAGGGCGTCGGTCCAGTCCTCAAGGGTCTCGGCGGCCTGCTGCGGGTTGTTCATCGCGCGGCGTACGCGGCTGTCGAACTGGGCGGCGTGATAGAGCACGGCAGCTATCTGCTGGCTGTTCATCGGGCACGTCCTTGCTGTTCGAGGAGGGCGAGCCCGGCGGCGAGGTTGTCGGCGTACGAGCGGCGGAGGGGCACGACGGTCCCGCCACCACCCGGTTCGGCGGCGGGGGCGGCCGGTGCCGTCTCGTTCGTGAAGTTCGCGGGGTCGCGCCAGATGGCGAGCAGGTAGCGGGCCGAGCGAATATCGCGGCCGGCAGTGCGCTCGATGGCGACGCGGGCCAGCGCCTCGGCGCCCCACCGCTGGACGGCGGCGAGGACGGCCGCCCACTCCGCCGAAGCGAGCCGCCACGTCACCGTGACCCCAGCACCATCGAGGGCGGCCACCAGCGGGCGGGCGTCGGCGGGGATGGCGTCGGTGTGCTCATCGCGGGCAGGCCGGTCACGACCGGTCGCGCGCGCGTCAGCACTGCTGTGCTCTTGGTGGTTGTGTTCTCTCTGGTTAGGGGGGCCGGTTTCCGGACCCCCACCGGTCCGGTTTCCGGCCCCCTCCGGTCCGGTTTCCGGTCCCCTGGGGTCCGGTGACCGGGGGTCCGGATTCTGTACCGGTCCGGTTTCCGGCCCCCCGGTCACCGGACCGCCAAACCCGCTCGAAGCGGACAGGGTACGCGTGTAACCGACGGCGTGGGGAAGCCGGTAGCGGGTCTCTCCGCGCGGCCCTCGCACGTCGGGGATGATCTCCAACTCGCCGGACTCGACGAGCCGGTCAATGGCGGTACAAACCGTCGAGCGGGCCGCCCCGGTGCGGCGGACGAGCATGCTGGTGCCGGCGTAGGCGGTGCACTCGGGTCCGGTCACGCGGTCAGCGACGGCCAGCAATACCAGCCGGGCCACACCGCGGGCACGGGCGTGCTCCCACACCCATTCCATGGCGTCGAGGGTCACAGTGCTTCCCAGAGGTCGAGGGTGGGCTGTTTGTTGACTTCGCGGACCCACCGAAGAGCGGTGGGCAAGTTCTTGTCGGGACCGAACGCGACATAAGTGCCGTCGGCGGACGCGCAGCCGATTGCGGCGGCGTACGTCAGGCGGCGGGCGGAGTTCACCCGGCCCATGTGGACATCCAGCCCCCGGCGGCGGGCTTCGGCGGCCAGGTGACGGGCGGCGGCGCCGAGCTTCCATTCCGTCGAGCCCGCAGGAACAACACGTCGAACTCACCCCACGGGACGTGTCCCTCCTCGCTGCCGTCCTGGGCAGCGAACGCGGCCGGGTAGCCGAGGTGGCGTATGTGCTCCAGCCACGGCCGGGACTCCGCAAGCGTGGCCACGGCGTCGAACGGCACGTCCGGGGCGACCGCGAAGCGGCACGTACCGGCGCGGTCGGCGTGCCGGGCCAGCCACGCGAACCACACGTCCGCGCCCGGCCAGCCCTTGCCGAAACGGCCGTTATCCGCCGCCCACGTCACGCCGTAGGGCATCCGGTGACCGTTCCTGGGGCCGTTCATCCACCCGAGGTCACCGGCGAGCATGGCGGCGCGCGCCTCAGGTCCCGACGGCGTGGTCAGGTACAGCACGAGGCACCCGCCGCAGTACGAGGACGACGGCGACCGGAACGGCGGTGGCCCATCCCTTGCCGACGAGCTGCCCGGCCACCGTGCCGGCGGTGACGGGGTAGCCGGCCAGCGTCAGGAACAGCGCCGTATCGAGCAGCGCGCCGACCACGTTGGAGGCGACCACGGCTCGCATCCACCCCCGACGGCGCAACGGCGCGTAGACGGCGAAGTCGGCGAGCTCAGCAAGCAGGAAGGCGACCGCAGAAGCGAGGGCCAGCGTGGGCGCGGTGACTGCGCTCAATCCGGCTCCGAGCACGACGGCGGTCACAGCCGCGCGGCGGCCGAGGCGATCCTGTACGGCGTCGCGGAACAGCAACGCCGCCCCGGCCGCGACCGTGCCCGCCGTCGCGGTGAACCCCGGGGCGACGGACACCACGCCGTAGCGGTTCGTCGTCCAGTTCGCAGCAAAGACCGCCCCCGCGTAGCAGCCCATCGCCACCAGTCCGATAGCCGCTCTGTTGAGTGTCCTCATGCTGGCACCTCAAAGAGCTCGGCCTGGGCGTCGAGCGGCCGGTTTGCCCACACCACTTCCGTGCGTGCGCCGGTGCCAGCGATGGCATTGCCCGTCCACGTCGCGGCTTCGTACCGGTGCCATCCCTCGTACAACTCGGCGTACAAAGGGGAGTCGTAGCCTGAGAGCATCACCGTTGCACGGCACCGGTTCAGAGCGTCGCCGAGCTCGCGGTGTGCGCCTTCGTCAGCCATCTCGTGCCGATAGCCAGGACCGTAACGGGTCGCGTCGAGATACGGCGGATCGACGTAAAGCAGCACGTCGCCGCTCGTGCCGTATGCCTCGATGACTTCGAGTGCGGATCGGCACTCCAGCGATACCGCCCCAAGACGTGCAGCTGCGGCGGCAAGTCGGCCGCGGTAGCCATCGAGGTAGGTGGCCATGGGAGTTGATCCGGGCTTGATCATGTAGCGCCAGCCGCTACGTCTCGTCTGGGCCGAGCGGCCTTGTGTCAGTCGGACCCACAGCCGCCGTGCGCGCTCCACGTCGTTGTCAGGCTCGGTTGTTTCGTAGGCGGCAGTGTGCTCGGCACGACTGTGCGGGGTCAGTGTCACCGCGCGGGCGAATTCCTCGTACCGGTCGCGCAAGACGCGCCAGAAGGTCACCAGCTCCATATCGAGGTCGTTGACGGTTTCCATCCGGGACGGTGGCTTTGCAAAGAGCACAGCGAGCGACCCGGCAAACGGCTCGACATAGTGATCATGTGACGGCATGAGTGAGGCCAGCCACGGGGCAAGCTGCATCTTGCTGCCGAAGTACGGCACCGGCGGCTTCACTGGGCTCGATCCTCATGCTCGTCGCTCGGCACGCCCCACAGCGGTTCGTCAGTGCCCTCGCTCTTGACGGCGTGCGCCTCCTCAGGCTCCCGTTCTGGGGCCTCCTCATAGGGCTCGGGCTCTGACTCGATGACGGGCGTGTCAGGCACAGCGGGCTTGCGGCGGCGCCGAACAGTGCGGGTCTCGCTCGCTGCGCCGTCGGCGAGTTCTTCCGCCGCGTAGGGCACTCCGTGCAGCACATCGGAGGCGGTGAGGCGGCACGCCTCGGCGGTGGCTCGGGCAAGGAGCATCGCTTTCGGCTGGCGCTTCCAGTTGTCCTTGCCGGTCAACTGGGCGTCGGCAGCTCGCTCGATGGTCCATTCCGAGCGGTGGACCTCGGTTTCCCTCGCGCGTCGTCCGCAGACCACGGCACGGGTCGCGGTGGCGTCCTCTTCCCATATGGCGTGGCCGTGGGACTGGACGAGTCCCCGCATGGCGTTCGCGCGCATCGCTGGGGTTCCCTTGATCAGGTCGAACGCGCGGAGTGCGGCCATGGGCGACAGACCCATTTCGATTCCGGTCAGGATGGCGGCGGTGACCTCGTGCGGCTTGTTCCGGAACGCGTCGGGGACGAACGAGGTCTTGGCGAGGGATTCGGCGATGGTGAACGCGGCACGCGCCGAGTCGGCCCAGGCGACGAGCTCGGCCACCGTGCCGCGCTGCGGTACGGCGGCGGCCGGGGCGTCGAGGACGGCGGGCAAGGTCTCGCTCATCGGTGGGTCTCCAGGGTCTTCAGCAGGTGGGCGGGGGTCACCGGGTCGTGGACGAGGGCGGGCAGCGACTTGGCCGCGCGGGCGACGGTGGCCACGTCGAGGAAGCGCCGGAACGCTTCCTCACTGGTGTCGAGCGGATGCACGGCGTACCCGTCGGGGCGCAGGTGGACGGCGTACGCGGTGGTGATCCCAAGCAAGTACAGGGGGACTTCGGCGCCGTCCTCGTTCAGGTAGAAGTCGGCGCGGCGGTAGGCGGCGAGCTGCAACGCGGTGTCGGGCCAGATGCCGGAAGCGGCGGTCTTGTAGTCGAACAGCGCGACTTCGCCGCCCGGCAGCTTCGCCACCAGGTCGAACGTCCCGGCGTAGTGATGGATGCGGGAGCCCACCACCGCCTCTGTCACGAGTGGGGTGACGCCCCAGTCGTCGAGGAAGTCCGCGCAGGCGGTGACGTAGCCGAACAGCTCGTCGGGGACCTCGGCGTCCTCGTCGCGCGACAGTGCGTCGGCGTACCGGTGCACCTCAGTGCCGCGCACCGCCGCCGCGTTCCGCTCACGGAACGGAGCCCGGCGGATCTCGTCGAACGCGGCCTCAGCCTCACCCGAGGCCACCAGCGGCGCCAGCGCGCGCCAGTTGTCCACCGCGTATCGGGCCGCGCTCTTCGCCGCCCACCCGACGAGGGCCGGCTTGGGCAGGCCGCCGCTGATGAGGGTCGTCACGCCGGTGACCGGCTCGCCGTCGAGCGTGTAGGCGTGGCCGCGTGCGGTCTCGGTGCGGACGAGCGTCATCGTGCGGCCCCTTCCCCGATACGTGCTGCTGCGGCGTACGCCGCGTGGCGCGAGAGCTCGACGGCGAGTCGGCGCGCGTCGTCCTCGGTGATGGCGTAGTCGATGGCCGTGGACAGGGAGGCCACGAACGCTTCGCGGATCTCGTCGAGGGCGGCGGCGGCCTCGTTCACGACGTGTTCGGGTAGGTCCCGGACCTCTTCGAGGCTGGCCAGCCCCTCGTAGGTGCGGCGGCGCCGGGCGACTTCTTCGAGTGCGTGAGTGATCCCGCTCGGGTCCTCGGCGTGCTCGGCGGCGATGGCGTCGATGAGGAGTTCCGCGATGTCGGCGGCTTCGAGCACGACGCGTCGGCCGTCCTCGTGCATTCGGACCGTGATCACGCCGCCCCCTTGTTGTTGTCGGACGTGGCGGCGGTGCAGCCGCCGCGCAGCTCGGCGACGAGGGACAGCGCTCCTTCGGCCGATCGGGCCGCGCGGGCCGCGAAGTCGGCCGCCCGCTGCGGCTCGTGCTCGGCCAGGACTTCGACCCACCGCGCCGCCTGCTGGGCCTGGTTCAGTGCCCGGATCACCTCACGGGCCGTCAGAACGGCTTCGATGCCAGCGAGGTGGTTGACGGTCGGCCGGGCGTCGGCGCCGTCGGGCGCGGCGTCGAGGTAGACCCGCGTCAAGCGGCTTCGCTCCGCCACCAGGTCGGGCGTGGTCATCGCTGCATACGGCGTACTCACTCCGCACCGCCCACGAACCGGGCGTATATGCGGTGTTCGCCGTCGCCATTCTCGCCCTTGACCGTGCGGGACACCGCCTCGAACGAGCCCGCGGGGGCGTACGCGGCGAGCCTCGCTGTACGGATTGCCTGGGCGGTGGACCCCGCGCCGGCGGCGCTCACGGACCTCTGGACGACGGCCCACTCCCCGGGCCGGGCCTGTAAGGCGGCGGCTATCGCGTGGTGCTTGCTCACGTTCGTTGCCGGCGGCGGCCCGACGAACTCGACGGCCGGACGTTTGCCGCCCGGCCGGGACCGCTCACCGCGGGATGTCGTGCCTGCTTCGTGGTCGGCCATCACTCTCCCTTCGCGGTGCGGGCGCCCGTAATCGGGCGACCCTTCCGTTTCAATTCCGGAACAGGAACGTCAACCGTAGATCGCCGCGAGTGCACCGTCAACGCAGTTCAGATGCGGTGTGCTTCGGCGGGATGAGTGGTTGAATGAACGGAGATGAGTACCGGAATAGAAACGGAGATGAGCACGTGTGGGAGTCGGGTGAACCCCTGGCCGAGCTCGTCCGACGGGCGGTCGAGGGCACGACATACGGCGTACTGACAGAACGAGGAGTCGACCCGAAGTCGGGTTATCGCCTGCCCAAAAGCACGCTCTGGCGCATCGCCAACGCTCAGCCAGTCAAGATCAATCCGGCGCTCGTGCGCGCCGTCGCCACCGCCATCGGCGAGCCCGTCCGCATCGTTCAACTCGCCGCAGCACAGCAGTACGTCGGCCTGGTCGCCGACGACCCCCTGAACGCCAGCACGGAGGAAGCCCAAGTGGTGATCGCACACGTGCCGGGAATGAAGGCCGAGGACATGCCGCGCGCGCAGGAAATCTTGCGGCAGTGGGTCGCCGGCGAGAGAGGTGAGCACACGGATGGGTTGACACACCGGAACTAATCCGTGACCTGGGGTGTTGATGGGAGTAGTGTTTACGAAGCCTTGAATCGAACACAACTTCGGTTCTGGGCTTCGCTATGCCCGCAAGGGGGAACACTTGGTCACCGTCACTCGTACCCGACTCGATAACGGAACCCTGGCCATCGTCCGCGCGACGGCCACCGACCTTGACATAGCCATCGACGAGCGGCACATCACAGCCGCCGGAGCAACGGCTATCGAGCACAGCCTGAACAACGTCAGCGCCCGCCACATCCCCGGCCCGCGCCAGACGCCCAAGTCGCTCCCCGAGCAGCGCAGAGCGTCGTAAGCACCACAGGGGCCGCACCCGGCGTCACGCCGCGCGGCCCCTGATCTTTGCCCGCACTCTCCACACAGCCGCTACGCGGCGAGCTCCCCGCCAGCGACATGCCGCGCCTTCCACGCGTCAACGTCCTCGCGCCGGTACCGAACGGGCGAACTGCGCCCCGAACCGAGCTTGACGTAGCGCGGCCCCTCTTCCCGCCACCGCCAGTTGGCGAGCGTCCCCACGGACACCCCCAACTCGTGGGCGAGTTGTCTTGGCGTCAGGTCCTGTCTGTCCACTGCATCCCTCCCGTACGCCATAGCGCCGTTTCGATGCGTATCGCATTCAAGAGCGAACGTACAGCTGGAGGTTGAGAAGGAACAAGAGCTATTGCATAGCATCTATTTGGGATGCCAGGATGGGCGCCGTGAACGAGCCAACCGGCGGCACGGGCCGCAAACTCACCAAGAACCCCCTCGGCCCATCCGGCGAGCAGGTACGCCGGAACGTCACCCGCGTGCGGGAGGCCCGAGGGTGGGACAAGAAGGAGCTCGCGCGGCGCGTCACGGAGTTGGGCCGCCCCATGCCCGAACTGGCCGTAGGCCGCATCGAGGCGGGCACACGGCGCGTGGACGTTGATGATCTCGTCGCGCTCGCCGTCGCGCTCGGCGTGAACGTCTCGGCGCTGCTGCTCCCCCCGACCGACCACGCCCGCGAACAGTGCGGAGTGACCGGGGTGGGCGACGTGAGCCACGAAGCCGCGTGGGACTGGGCGGACGGACAACGCCCGCTGGTGTATGGCGACGACCCCGGCGCCAACCATCTCCAATTCCTCATGCTGGCGCGCCCCACGGGGCGCCGCATGACGAACATACCGCCGGTCCCTGGCACAGATCCCGACAGACAGGAGCGCCAATAGATGGCGAGGGTCTGGATAGAAGACCGCAAGACTCACAAGGCCTACAAGGAGGCGGTCAAGAGGGCGAAGGAGAAAGGGAAGGTGCCGCCGGGACGCTGGCGGGTGCGCTGGTACGACCCTGACGGCGAAGAGAGGTCGCAGACGTGCGCCACGAAGCCGAAGGCCGAGAAGGTCCAGCAGGACTTGCTGAACAAGCTCGACAAGGGGTCGTACCGCGACCCCTCCGCCGGGAAGACGCCGTTCTCCGTCGTCGGCGAGGAGTGGGCGAAAGCACTGCGGAAGCAGGGCCGGAAGACCAAACACGACTATGACGAGGTGTACCGCCTGTACGTCCTCCCGAAGTGGGAGACGTGGAAGGTGGCGGCGATCAAGTGGGAGGACGTATCCGCCTGGGTAGACACCCTGTGCACTGAGCCGGGCGTGTCCGGCCGGAAGCTCTCCCCTGCCCGGATCATCAAGATCTTCGGCGTGTTCCGAATGATCATGAAGTTCGCGGTGAAGACCGGCAAGATCGCCGTGAGTCCGGCCGTCGAACACGAGCTGCCCACCATCGAGGACGACGACGAGCACGTCTATCTGTCGTACGAGCAGCTTGAGGCCCTGGCGCGGGCGGCCGGGGACAACGGGCCGCTGATCCGGCTGCTTGGGTACTCCGGTATCCGATGGGGCGAGGCAACGGCGGTCAAGTCCGGACGGCTCAACTTCGACACGCGGCGCCTGCGCATCGTGCAGGCGTACTCGTCGGTCAAGGGCAAGCTCGAACTCGGGCCGGTCAAGAACCACGAGAAGCGCACCGTGCCGCTCCTGTCCTCGCTCGTCGGGGAACTGCGGCCGCTCACCTCACGCGACGACCCCGAAACCCTGGTGTTCACCGCGCCGAGGGGCGGCCCCCTGCACTACAACAACTGGCGCTCACGGGTGTTCAACAAGGCCGTGAAGGCGGCCGGGCTCGACGACCTCGGCCTGACCCCGCACAAGCTGCGCCACACCGCCGCTTCGCTCGCCATCGCGGCCGGGGCGGATGTCAAGGTCGTGCAGACGATGTTGGGCCATAAGTCCGCGGTCATGACGCTCGACCTGTACGGCCACCTCTGGCCGGACCGGCTCGACGAGGTGGCCGACCGTCTCGAAGAGGGGCGCCAGCTCGTCTTGGAGCGGCGCCGCGTCCTCGCCAAGGTCGGCGGCCTGTTCGCCGGACTGCGTGAGCGCCGCGCCGCCGAAGCCGAGGAGAACAGCGCCGAGACGAGCGCGGTTGCGGTTCTCGCCGCGTGAGCGAATCCGTGCGTACTAAATACGTACTGCCCGGCAGGAGACCCACCGGGCAGTGACGCGAACGGCCTGTGACCAGGCATTTTCTGAGCCGCCTAAGGGAATCGAACCCTTGACCTACGCATTACGAGGGAGTTTCACCCCCTTCGGCTCACCTGCGGAAACCTGGTCACAGGCCGTTTG
>NZ_JBSFMM010000304.1:0-11129 GCF_053599555.1 Streptomyces sp. NPDC000941 | reverse complement strand
GCGGCGATGAACCTGCGATGCCAGGCCAGCAGAGTGCCGGGGGTGACAGGCAAGATCTTGAGCCAGTGGCGCCGGGGTATCAGCCCGGACAGGGCGGCGAACCAGAACCGGTCGGCAGGCTCATAGCGGACCGGTCCGGCCAACTGGCGACGCAGGACCGCGTTCTCGTGCCGCAGCACCAGCAGTTCCGCCTCCTTCACCGTCCCACGACGCAGGAGCACCGACGGAACCGTCAGCAGCTTCCGGGTCACCTTGTACAACAAGGACACGATCACAGAGGACATGACCCCAGCGGACTGACCGCGCCCCGCTCACCTGCGGCGATGACTTTTCGAGTGGCACAGGACTGCGGCGTGCGAGCCCTCTGGACGGCGACGTGGTCGAAGTCGCCGTCGAGAGACCGCCGTCGGCGGCACTCGCATCGCCTGCAGCCGGGTGACCCAGAGCATGCCTGTCATGACGCCGTCATGTCCTGCCGCGGTTGGTAGCAAAAAGCGCCACATCGGAGTCTTTTCAAGCCCCTGCGTCTCCCCCGTTCCGGGCTGCGGGTGCAGACGCCTGGCGATCGCAGGCCCGGCCAGCCGTGGTGGCCCGGAGCTCCGGTGCCCGCGGCGGTCGATCCGGGTTTGCCGAGCGCGGACATCCGGGTCGACTACTTCCTGCTCTGCGGCTCCTACGAGACCGACCGCGAACTGGGGCGCCCTCTCCACCCGGTGCGGCTACATCGTCCATGCCCCGGCGAAGGCTTCTCCCTCGACCGCATCGCCCTGCCCTTCCCCATCGGAGCAGAAGACAGCGAGTGCATCTTCACGCGTCGGCGCCCCCGCCACTGACCGGGCTCGCCCGGCCCGGTCACCCGGCGACCGGCTCGGCGGGGGAGACTCGTAGAACTTGGCGATCAAGATGATCCTCACGCGCCGCCCCTGTCCGGGCACCCCGTTCTCCGTGACGCCGCGCAGGACCATCCGCCCGTCCTGGGACAGATCCTCGGGCTGCATGCGCAGGTGCTCGGCCCACTGCTGTCCCTCCGCGCGGCGTCTTCAGCGGCCTCCACCTGGTCGACGGTGGCTGTGCCGCACGGAGTGAAGGCGCCCCGCCCAGCGCTTCCGGATGCCAGCGTGCTCACCAGGGCACGAGCGTTCCGTCCCAGGAGAAGAAGCCACCGGTGGGGCCGTCGTCCGAGAGCAGAGCCAGGCGAAGGGCACCCTGAGCGGCCTCGACCGGGTCGCCGCCGAGAGCAGCGGCCCGAGGGGTGAGATCGGTGGCCCGCGCGCCGGGGGCGAGCGCGTTGACCTTGAAGCCGTCCTCAGCCAGCGTCTGGGCGTAAAAGACGGTGAGGGCGTTGAGGGCGGCCTTGGACGACCGGTAGGCGGCGGCGCCTCCGCTTCCCGGGGTGAACTGGGGGTTGGGGTTCGTGCTCCAGGTCAGCGATGCTGTACCGCTGGAGATGTTGACGATGCGCGGGTGCGGCGACCGGCGCAGGGCGGGCAGGAAGGCATTGGTCACCGCCACCGCCCCGAACACGTTGGTCTCGTACGTGCGCCGGAACTCCTCGACGTCTGTTTCGGCCGGCGGGGCGAGTGACAGTGCGACCCCGGCGTTGTTGACCAGTACGTCCAGGCGGTCCACCTGAGCTGCGGCCTTCACAATGCCGTCAGGATCACTCACGTCGAGGATCAGCAGGCGGGTGCCGGCACCGATCTCCTCGACGGCCCGCTGCCCGCGACCGGCGTCGCGGGCGCCCACGTACACGGTGAGGCCCTCGGCGGCGAGGAGCCGGGCAATATGCTTGCCGATGCCCTTGTTGGCACCAGTGACCAGAGCTGTGCGTTCATTCATGACGACTACGGTTCCCTGGTTGTGGGCGCCCTGCCAGGGACAGCCTGTACCAGGCAGCGGGAGGAGGCGGTATGACACGGCAGGAGCTGGCCCACTACCTGCGGGACCGCCGGGCAAGCCTGCGTCCGCACGAGATCGGCCTGACGGAGACGGGTACCGCTCGCCGCACACCAGGCCTGCGGCGCGAAGAGGTGGCGGAGCTCGCCCATATGTCGGTCGACTACTACACGCGGCTGGAGCAGGCCCGGGGAGCGCGGCCATCGGCCCGGATCCTGGACGCGCTGGCCCAGGCGCTGCGGCTCACGCTGGCGGAGCGCAGCCACCTGTTCCGCCTGGCGGGATCAAGCCCGCCGCCCGGCATCAGCGCCATGCGGCGGATACGCCCGCATGTGGCCCGGATGCTGGAGCGGTTGCCGGAGACCGGTGCCATCGTCACTGACGCGGCGTACGGCGTCGTCGCCTGGAATCCTCTGGCCCAGGCACTGCTCGGCGGCGACCTTGGAGGCGGTATGACGAACCTGGCCCGGCGCCGCTTCCTGGGCCAAGGGCGGATGCACGAGAGCTCCAACGCTGAGGAGTCCGGGCACATAGTGGTGGCACGTTTGCGCCGGGCCGCCGACCGCTACCCGCACGACCCGCTGTTGACCGCCCTGCTAGCCGAACTGCACGCCGGCAGCGAGGAGTTTCGGCAGATCTGGGCGACGCGTCCGGTCCACGCCCCCGGGCACCGCACCAAGACCCTCGACCACCCGGAGACCGGCCCGCTGCGGTTGAACTGCGACGTCCTGCTTGTTCCCGAGGACGACCAGGAAGTCGTCCTGATCACGGCCGACCACGGATCACCTACCGCGCGGACCCTGCACAGGCTGGCCAGGCGGGCGGCCTGAAACAAAGGACTGTCACAGGTCTCCAGTGATCACAGAGCGTAGCGGCTGCGTGATCACTGAGACCCGGCCCATCGTGTTGCCGAGTCTTTCCATGCCGCCTATCTGCGCGGGCTCTTAGCGTTGTTTTTTCGGCGAGAACTACTGCGCCCCCGTAGCCGATTCGAACGTGGCATGCGGAGGCATACGTAGTCCAGCAGCACTTCAGCCACATGCTGGACTGCAAGCCCCAAAGCCCAAGGACGCAGTGGAATACCGCAGGGTCTGAATACCGGCTCTCCTCCAGTTCTCATCGAGGAGACCGACGGCCACCGGCGCGTACGCAAGACCTGGACGGCGCACGGCGAGGTCGAGGGCCCGGCATCCTGAGAGCACCCATCCCAGCCCGCGCGGTACGGCAACATCTCTCCCAATGCCTGACATCGCGACCCCCTGCCGTTCAAGAAGCTCCGCGCGCAACGCGACCCCTCCCCTTGCACTGCCTGGGCCGGCCCAGCACCTCCGACTGGCGAACCTGTGCCGTTCAGGAATGCGTCGCTGCGGTCGTAGGCGGTCTGGCGGGGTCTGCGGGCGCGTTGGGATCATGTCCAGGTGATCGTCTCACTGGTGTATCAGGTCACACGGAAGCTGCTCTCGGTTCCAGCGGTGTTGCTGCGTCGGCAGACGGCCAGGGACGCTGAACTGCTCGTACTCCGGCACGAGAACGCGGTGCTGCGCAGGCAACTTGCGAGTCCGATGCGGTACCAGTGGGCGGACCGGTTGTGGTTCGCGGCACTGTCCTCGCTGATACCCCGGCGTCGCTGGGCGCAGGTGTTCCCCGTGACGCCAGCGACGTTGCTCGGCCGGCATCGACGTCTCGTTGCACACAGGTGGGACTACAGCAAATGCCGCAGCATGCCGGGCCGACCGGCGACAGCCGAAGCCGTCAAGGAGTTGGTGGTGCGGCTGGCACGCGAGAGCCCGCGCTGGGGCTGCCGCAGGATCCAGGGGGAACTCGCCCGGCTGGGCCACAGGATCGGCGCCTCCACGGTCTGGAAGATCTTGACGGCAGCCGGTGTCGACCCGGCTCCCCGCCGCACGGGGCCGACATGGCGCGACTTCCTGACATCCCAGGCCGAGGCCATCATCGCCGGCGACTTCCTGCACATCGACCTGGTGGATCTTCGCCGCAGCTACGCACTGATCTTCCTCGACCACGGCACGCACCGCCTCCACATCGCCGGCGTCACCGCTCATCCGACCACGCAGTGGACGGCCCAGCAGACCCGCAACCTCGCTCTCGAGGTGGGCGTGCGCCTCGAATCGCTGCGCTTTGTGATCCGCGACCGGAACAGCAGATACACCAAGTCCTCCGACGCGGTCTTCCAAGCTGAGGGCATCGAAACCGTCAGGACCGCCCCGCGGTCCCCGCGGATGAACGCACACTGCGAGAGAGCCATCGGGACACTGCGGCGTGAACTCCTCGATCACGTGCTGATCTGGAACGAGACCCACGCCCGGCACGTCCTCGACGTCTACGCCCGGCACTACAACAGCCATCGCCTCCATCAGGCCCGAGGGCAACGTCCGCACCCTTGCGACCGCCAGTTCACAGCATTGACCGACTCGAGCACTCCGCGACGACTACTCCAGACTCGCGTCCTCGGCGGCCTGATCAACGAGTACAGGTATGCGGCCTGACCAGCCGCGACGGATTTCTGAACGGCACGGGGCCGGGACCACCGGTCGTGGAGGGACGCATGGCCGAGGACATACAGCGGGACCACGACGACGAGCAGCGGGACCCCGGTGCGGCGGACATCGCGGGGCTCCGGGCCTGGGCCGCCGTCACCGTCCGCCAGGCGCACGAACTCTGGCCCCACGCACGGGACGACCCGGCCCCGGCCGAGCTGCGGTTGGTGATCGAGCATCTGACCACCATCGAGAGGCTGTTGCCGACGGACGACCCGGCCCGCGCGGCCGTCGTGTGCTGGCTCGGGCTGCTGCTGCAGGTGCGGATCGTCAAGGACCGGACGCACGCCGACCGACAGCAGTGGGCGGCCGCCGTGACCCATCTGCGGTGGGCCGACCGAGCCGGACCGCTGGAGGACCCGCTCGCCATGACAGCCCGGGAACACCTGGCCGAGCTGCTCGTCCCGCCGGGCATCCCCCAGCAGATGCGCGACGGCTCGATGCCGCCGGACCTGGTCGACCCGCTGCGGCAGCAGTTGCAGGAAGCCATGAACGTGCTCGCCCGCGTCGTCGTCGGGGACCTGTCGACGCGGGAGCGGGTGCTGGCCGCCATGGAGCACGCCGCGGAACTGATGGCCTTGGTCCCGAGCCCGCCGCCCGAGGCAAGCCCGACGCCTGAAGAGGGCCCTCGGTCTGAAGCGGGCCCGCCGCTCCAAGAGGCCCAAGAGAAGCCCCAGGAACCCCAGGAACCCCCGGAAACCCCGGAACCCCAAGAGATTCAGCAGCCCGCAGGGGAACCGCTCACCGCCGCTGTCCAGGCAGTCCTGCACTGGGCGCTCCAGGACGCCGTACGGTGCGCACACCTGCTGGAATGGCTGTGGGTTACCGTGAACCTCCCCTGGGTCCCCCTCGCGGACGCCCGCGGGGAACTGGTCGGACTGGGACTGGACCAGCTGGAGTTCGCACCCCTGTACGAACTCCTCGCCGCCCTCCGCTCGAACGGGCAGGACCCCCGGTCGCTCGCCGGACCCGTCCAGAGCGCCGCGCGGGCGGCCGGGGAAGCACTGCTCGCCTGCCCCGAGGGCACGCCCGAGCGGATCCGTGCGGCCAAGTTCCACGCGGCCCTGCTGGTGGTGGGGAATCTGCGGGTGCCCGAGATGCTGGACTTCGGCGAGGTGGACGGGGCCGCTCTGTTGCCGGACCCCGACCCGGCGGCGCGTGCGGTCTGGCAGCGCGAGGTGAGCCTGGAACTGTACCTGTCCGTCGCGATCGACAACCTGTGGGTGTCCAACGGCGAGGTGGCGCGGGTGGAACGGAGCGTGGCCTGGCTCAAGGAGTGGCTCGGCAACCTTCCGGAGGACGACAGGGCGGACACCGTGGCCGCCCGGCGGCACCTGACCATCCTCCTCGCCCACCGAGTCTCCACCACCGCCGCGCTCGGCGGCAGCCTCCAGGACGGCGCCGCTGCCCTGTCGATGGCCGAAGAGCTGACCGGCGCCGGTGAGCGCGACGACGTTCAGAGACTGCTGAGCATCTTCACCGGATCCCAGATGGCCAGCAGCAGCCGGGACCGGGCCGCGCAGCTCCGCGTGGCGAACGGCGCCATCCGGACGCTGAGTGCCCAGTACGCCGCCCCCGCGCCCGACGAGGGCACCCGCTTCGTGATCACCGCCACACTGGGCAGTGCCCACAGCGGACGTGCCGCCCTCACCGGAGACCAGGCCGACTTCCGCGCCGCCGCCCGCTACCTGCGCGAGGTGGTGGAGACCGACCCGGCCACCCTCGGGCCGCTGTACGCACCGTACTTCCCCACCGCACGGGCCCTGGCGATGACCGAGCTGGCCAAGATCGACCCCCGCCGGGAGGTCATCGACCGCGCCGGCGCGGAGGTCCACCGGGTGATCGACGAAACGCACATCTCTCCCCGGGACGAAGCCCGGCTGCGGCTGGCCCTCGGCCAGGTCATGCTCCGCACGATCACCGACCGCAGCGACCTCAGCCTGCTCGACCCTTGTCTCGCCGAACTGAACCGGGTCCGGGCCCTGGTCGCCGCGGGCCACGCCCCGCCGCTCACCGTCGAAGTGCTGACGGAACTGTCCACGGCCCACTGGATGAGCGCGGTCACCGGCACCTCACACGAGAGCGAGGACTGGCGGTCGAGCCTGGACACCCGCCGCGAGGCACTGGAGCAGATGGCTGTCGACGTGCTCCTCCAACTCGGCGCCGAGCACGCCCTGTCGGTGGCCCGGGCCGCGACCGGCCATGCCCTGTGGCTGGCCCTGCGGTGCGCCGAGTACCACCAGCCCGCCGAAGCCGTGGAGGCGCTGGAGATGGGCCGGGCCCTCGTCCTCCAGACCGCTGCCGGCACCCATGGCGTCCCCCGGCTGCTGACCGACCGCGGCCACCCCGAACTGGCCGAGCAGTGGCGCACCCAGACCCCCAACCGGGCCTCGCTGCACCCGTTCCAGCAAGGACCGCAGGACATCGACCGGCACGAGATCGCCCCCGGCGCCGACCACCACGAAGACGCCCACAGCCACGAACTCCCCAGCAGCACGCGCCGCAAAGCCCTCGCCGCCCTGGGGGCGGGAGACGGCACCGGCGCACGCAAACTTCTCGATACCCCCGACGTCACCGCTCTGACTGCCGCCCTCGCCACCTCGGGAGCCGACGCCCTGGTCTACCTGGTCCCCGGCGAAGGCTTCCGCCCGCACATCCCGGGGCACGCGCTGGTCCTGCGCCCTGGCGGCACCGAACCCACCCTGCTCACCTTGCCGTTGCTGCTCGCCGCTGGCAGCCACCAACTACAGCGCTACCTCACCGCCGCCGCCGAACGCTCCCGCGGCACGGGCGCGGCAAGGGAAGCGGCCGAGGCGGAATGGCAGGCCGCACTGAGCGAACTGTGCGACTGGGCCTGGCCCGCCGCCATAGGACCCGTGCTCGACACCCTGAAGCCCCTCGGCCGGGCGCCGCGGATCGTGCTGATCCCCTGCGGCCCCCTCGGTGTCGTCCCCTGGCACGCGGCCCGCAAGCACATTCCGCTGGGCGGCCACCGGTACGCCTGCCAGGACGCGGTGTTCAGCTACGCTCCGTCCGGCGCGCAGTTCCTGCGCGCTGCCGCCCGCGACCGGCTCCCCGCCACCGGGCACCGCGTCCTCGTCACCGACCCGTCCCTCAGCCTCGTATGGGCCGAGGTCGAGACGGAAGCACTGCGTACGGGCTGCTACCCGGACGCCCGCCGCTACGGCGAGTTCGCGGTGGCCGACGGCACCCCGGACGCACCCGGGACCTGCGAGGACCTGCTGACCGTGCTGCCGGGCGGCGACCGGCCGGCCGCGATCGTGCACGTGTCCTGCCACGGCGTGGCCGGGCCGAGCCCCACCCGCTCGGCGCTGTCCCTGGCCGACGGCGACCTGACCGTCGCCCGCATCCTCGACCACACCGCGGCCGCGGCACCCGGCCTGGACGGGCCGCTGATCGTCCTCAGCGGCTGCGAGACCGACCTCAGCTCCGGCGACCACGACGAGGCACTGACTCTCTCCACCGCACTCGTGGCCCGTGGCGCGGCCGATGTGGTCGGCTCCCGGTGGGCCGTCGACGACAGCGCGACCGCGCTCATGATGGCCGCCTTCCACCACTTCCTCGCCGGCAAGGGCCTCGCCCCCGCCGACGCGCTGCGCGCCGCCCAGCTGTGGATGCTCGACCCGGACCGCGAACCCCCACCCGGCATGGACGGCCCCCTGGGCCGCGAAGCCGCCCGTGTCGACCTGCACGCGACCCACCTGTGGGCCGCCTTCACCCACCAGGGCAACCCACACCCCACTGAGTAGGGTCGGGGACTGGCGCGGTGGCTTCCGCTCCGTTTCCAGCCCCCGCCGCTTCGAACCTGTGCCGCTCGAAAAGTCCGTCGCTGCAGGTGGCGGCGGTGACGGGTCGTCGGCTGAGACCATGACCAGTGTGTTCGTAAGCCTGCTGTACAAGGTGACCCGGAAGTTGATCTCCCTGCAGTCAGTCCTACTCCGCAGCGATGCCGCGAAGGACGCGGAGCTGCTCGTGCTCCGCCACGAGAATGCGGTCCTCCGCCGACAGCCGACCCGGCCAGTCAGCTACGAGCCAGCGGACCGGTTCTGGTTGCAACCCTGTCCCGGACTCATACCCCGCCTGCGCTGGCGTGCGGTCTTCCCTGTCACCCCCGGGACCCTGCTCGGCTGGCACCACCGGTTCATCGCCGCGAAGTGGGACAGTGCGCGCAGACGCACCGGTCGACCGCCCACCACCACGACGGCCAAGAACCTCGTCCTGCGTGCGGGACTCTGTTGGTCTATGTGATCTGGGTTTTTGGTCGGTCAGGCCGTGAGGCCGAGGACGAGTTGTTCGTAGTGGGAGACTCGTGTCGTGCCCAGGGGGTTCCGGTCCACCAGGCGTCGAGGCGGTAGAGGTTGAGAGCGGCTGCAGTCAGGACCTGGGCCAGAGAAGTTTTGGCGTGGCCGCGGTAGCGAGTACGCCGGGCGCCGGTGCGTCGCACCGCCTGGGAGATGCTGCCCTCCACCCCGGCCCTGGTGTGGTACCGCTTCTTCCACTCTTCGGTCTGCTGCTCTGCCCGCCGTTGTTGGAGGAGTTCGTGCTCTTCGCGCGGGAGCAGTGTCAGGACGCGGTAGGCGGCTGTGGTGCAGATGTCCTTGGCCGGGCAGGTGGTGCATCCGGGCCCGGGAGAAGGGGCCCCGGGTGCGCGGGCGTCCCTTCTTGCCCGTGCGTGGGGGCGGGAGCTCGTGCGGCACGGAGGTGACCTTCGGGCGGCTGGTCCAGGTGATCTGCGGGTGGAGGCCACGCAGGTGCTCGCTGGCATAGGCGGCATCTCCGACTGTGTGCAGGGTGCGGTCGGGGAAGTGGGCGGCGAGCAGTTCGGTCATCTCGCGGGCCAGGGCGATCTTTGCGGTGTGCCTGGGGCGCCATAGGCGGGCCAGGACCGGCGGGCACACCGGCCTGGGTGAGGAACGGCACGGTCACCACGATGCCGGCGATGACCCGGCAGTTCCCGAAGCCGGCCGGGTGCGGCCCCCTCGCGGCGCCGTCGTGCTGCCAGGCAGCGCCGAACACCTTCTTCCCCGATCGTTTGGACAGGGTGTCATCGACCGCGACCTGCAGTGGTGCACGGTGCGGGAGAAGAGGTGCCATGACCAGACCTGCCAGGGCCAGACCGACCTCGTCGGCCGACCAGCGGGCGGTGGAGAACAGGCGGTGACGCCGGGCGTGGTGCCACACCCGCTCCAGCCCCGTGCCCAGCAGCATCCCGCACACCGTGCGGCGGCGCGTCTGCGCGATCAGCCCGGTCGGCAGAACACAGAACGTGCGGAATGTCGGAGCGGTGAAGCAGGAACGGCCCCGTTCACCGACCCGGTGATCCCAAAAGTGCGAAACACGAGCGGTCCAGTCACCTACTCCGCCCCAGCGAGCCGCCACAGCCTCCCGGAGATCCCATCACCAACGCACCATTTCTCACGCCCAATTGCTTCCGGCGTTCCTGCAGGAAGCAGTGCTCGCCAAGCTGTGGTCCCTACAGCCTTTCCAAAATCAGCGGTTTCGTGAGCAATTCCGCGTGATCACGAGCACCATCCAAGCAAATCCGGGTGATCACGAGCATCGATAGCAGACAATAGTTGTCAGTTCCCAGGTTCTTGCGATCTCCCGGAGCAGGTCGTACTCGCACTTCCTACGCGGGTCGGTAGGGCATCGGATAGTCGCTCGGCACGTGGGTCGGACCGCTCGCAGACTGGGAAGGAAACAGCACGGGACGTTTGAGCAGTGGGGAGGTGTCGGTGAGCGGGAGACTGCCGCCTTGGGGGGCCGGTGCGCTGGTGGGGGTCACCGCTTCGGTGCTGATATGCGGGCTGGCCGTGGTCGCGGTAGTGCTCGTTCCCGCGTGGTGGCCTCACCCAGCGGTGGCCGTCGTTGCGGCGCTGTCGCTCCTCGGCGTGGGATTCGCCCTGATCGCCGTGTGTTTCATCCGCCTTGATCCTTGGCACTTCGGGGCGGCCGCAATCGTGGAGTGTCTGCTGGCCGTGGCGTTGCTGACGTTTCTCGACCAGGCCGTGCTCGACGTGTGGGGCAAGCCGCAGGAGACCGTCGTCACGAAGGCCGTTCGGCATGAAAGGAACGCGCCGACGGGGAAGGTCACCGGATCCTGGTGGGAGTGCTCGCTGAAGCGGACCGACGGTACGGAACTCGAACAAAAGCTCAGGGAGTCCGACTTCATCCCGCTGGGGGAGGCGTGCCCCGCCAACGCGGAGGCAGGAGACCGGCTCGTGGTGTACGCGGCGCCCGGAGGGTTCGCAGCGCCGCAGACGAACGCCCCTGTCGGGGGTGTCTGGCTGGTCGTCGCGTTCACTGCTGCCGCCACAGCAGCGGCGGCGACGTTCACGGCTGTCGGAATGACTCGCGCCGGGGCGCCCGAAGCGGGGCGGACCCCGCGTCTCGTACGAGGCCGGGCAGACGAATCGCCCGTAGCGTTCCAGAATGGCTTCACCGGACCTGACCTGGGGTAACGAACCTGACCACCAGGTTCCAGCATGATCAGTCCGCATGCTGGTACGGCTTACCTACCTGATCGCCACGCGGATCTTCGCGTGGCTGTTCCTCATGGCTCGATCCTCTGCGACCAAGAATGTGGAGATACTGATCCTGCGGCACGAGCTCGCGGTTCTGCGTCGGCAGGTCACCTCGCCCAAGCCCGGATGG
>NZ_JBSFMM010000303.1:0-11176 GCF_053599555.1 Streptomyces sp. NPDC000941 | reverse complement strand
CAACACCCAAATACTCACAATATCCATCCCATCTAGTTTTATTTTGTTTTGTTCTGTTTGTTCCTTGGGTTTGCTGCCTGCGCGGCCGGGGGGGGGGGGGGGGCCCCCCCCCCCCCCGCGGGTGTCGTGCTGTGTTGGGTGTCAGGCAGCCGCTTCAGCGGCCATGCGCTCGGTGGTCCAGCGCTGGACGGCGGCAGGGTCGTAGCGGACGTATTTGCCGACGCGGAAGCCGGGCGGGCCGGTGCGCTTCTTGCGCCACTGGTAGACGGTTTCCAGGGGCACTTCGAAGAGCTCCGCGATGTCGTCGGGGGTGAGGTAGCGGTCCGGGAGTCCAGCCCGCAACGTGGTTATGGCGGACGCCTCTGTCATCTGGTGGTCGCTCCTCCGTGGCGGGGTCTATGGGCTTTCTAGGGCTGCGTCTGTCCGAGGTGCGGATTTCTGCGTCATTGCGTCATCAGCGTCATTTCAGGCTTCTGATCTGCGGTTTTGTGTGACGCAGTGGTTTGGGTGTGCGTCATCGGTGCGTCATGGGCTGCGTCATCGGGTGACGCAGATGACGCAGGATGACGCAGAGGCTGCCGTCTGCGTCATGCCTGTATCCGCAGGTCAGTGGCCGTTTTTTCGGCCGCATGACGCAGATGACGCAGCGTCTTCCCTCTTAGGACAAAAGAGGGGGTGTCTGTTGTGGTGCGGTGCGCCTCACAGCGTGAAGAAGGAGCCGCTGCGCGGCGCGTCCTTGGGGCGGCGTTCCGCCGAACAGCAAGAGGAGCACGCCTGGCCGGTGGTGCTCTTCTTGCTTGTCCGGACGATCGCGTGGCGCGGGTCAGAACATCGGCTTGTGCTCGTGTGGGGGCGGGGCTGGTTGGCGGGTCATTTCGAGGTAGCGGCCTTCGCTGGTGCGGCCCGAGTCGATGAGGACACCGCGAGCGGCAAGCGTCGGCTGGAGGCGCTTGAGGCGGTCGGAGAGGACCTTTCCCGTGGTCGGCCAGCCCTTGGGCAGGGGGCGGCAGTCCTCGCCGCTGTAGAGGCGACTGAGGCAGTGCAGCCACTCGGTGGAGGTCATCCGTTGCTGCCCGCCCGGCTCGATGCTGTCGGCGTGCCTGAGGACGGTCTGCGCGAGCAGATCGCCCTCGATCACGTCGTCGTTGAGGTCGTCCAGGCTGGCCCGGTACGCGGTGAGCGATCCGAGCCCGGTAGCTGCGTCGAGCTGCGCGCACAGGTGCGCGAAGTCCGCCATGCGCAGATCGGTCGGGGTCTCTGCCTCAGCGGCGCGGACCTTGACCGTGAGGTCCAGGAGCGAGCCGAGCACGACCGGCAGGATCTCCGCGTACTCAGCCCACAGCTCTGCCTCGGTGCGCCGCACCTTGGGCCGCTCCAGGCGGAGCGGCAGGAGCCGTTCGGCGAGGTCGGGCCGGATCACGCCGACGTCGATGCCGGTGAGCAGCAGGGGGCGGCGGTAGCCGGTGCGGTAGACGTCCCCGTCGGTGAACAGTGCCCGCTTGACGTCCTCGGCACCGGTGACGATGCAGCACATCGCGTCGGACAGGTCCGGGCCCATGTGGGAGAGGTTGTCCAGGGCGGTGACCCACCCAGCGGCCACGGCCGCGATCAGGTTCGCCTCGTCCTTCGGGGCGCGGCGCAGGTCGCCGCTCATGCCCTCGACGATCCGCATGAGCATGCGCCCGCCCGTGGACTTCCCCGCGCCCTGGGGGCCGGTGAGGAACGGTGCCGGGACGGGTACGGACGGCCCGAGGCAGCCGATCAGCCATGCGATGGCGAGGGATTCAGTCGCGGCGGTGGCGAAGTTGCACAGCCGCAGCAGCAGATCGATGCCCTTGCCATCGGTGTCCTTCGCGGGCAGCGGGAGTTCCCCGGTGAGCTGGGTGCGCCGCCAGCAGACCTCGCGCGGGTCGGGAACGGCGATCTCCCAGCCGGTGGGGTGGATGCGCACCGACTGACCGTCGTCGCGCCCGAGGTCGAGCCATGTCGCCCCGTCGAAGCCGGACGCGACGCGGATGTTCACGGACTGCGTGTCCTCGGTCAGCGCGAGGGCTTCGATCAAGTCCAATGCCTCCTTGAGCGCGGTGCCGTTGAAGACGCCGGTGCCGTCCTTGAACATGCCGACCATGAGTTCCTGGCGGTGGCTGCCGGTGGTGCCTTGTGAGCGGATGGGGCGGGCCACGGGGTGGCCGTTCTTCTGCGCGTACACGGTTCCGTCGGCGGTGCGGAAGTACCGGAAGTGCGCCTGCGCGTAGTCGGTGATGACCTCGCGGGCAGGGTTCTTCTCGTCGTCGGACATGGTCACAGTCCCAACTTGGCACGGGCGTTGGTCCACGCATCGGTGCAGTGCCGGGGCGATTCGCCCTTGGCCTGAGCGGCGGTGAACAGGCGCGCGATGTGAGCCTCGGTGAGACAGCCGCACCGGCCATGGGTGGACAGCACGGCGAGGAACGTCCGGTAAACGGTGGCGTGGACCGCGCTGCGGGCCTCGGCGATGCGCTGCTGAGCCATGGCGATGCCACGGTCCAGGTAGGCGGACGTGCGGTGAGGGCACATCCCTTCCCCAGCGGCCCATGCAGGCATGGCGATGGCCTGCGGGGCCGACCGGACCGTGGGGGGTTCCTTCACAGCCAGCGCGCGCACGATGTCCGGCAAGGCCGTCATGGTGCCGGTGCCGGGACCGAGCCACCGGGCGTAGGCCATCGTGGACTTGATGTCCACGCCGTCACGGACGGCGTTCACAGACCGCATGGTGCCTTGGTAGATCCAGTGTTCACCGCGGGTCGTCGGCACGGTCCGGGTGGCGGGCAGGGTCTCTCGGGCCCATGCGACGGCTGCGGTGTCGTCGAGGTCCACCACGGTCAGCCCGGCGCCGCCGGGGTGGTAGGCGACCGTCACGGCCTCCCGCCACGCCGACGCCCACGCGGGCGAGGTGAGGACGTGGGGGTCGGTGGTGGCGGCAGCCCACGCGTGGCACGGCGCCGGGCACAGGCACGGTCCCGGCGTCTTCATGTTCGGTCGGCCGCCGCACCGGGGCGGGGTGCCCGGGCAGGTGCGGCAGTTCCCGAACGGGACCTTGCCCCTTCGCAGGGGCAGCACCGGCAGACCGGCCGCGGCCAGCTCCAGCGCGGTCCGCAGGTGGCCCTCGATCGGATGTGCGGCGTGCTTGGGCGGGGTCTTGCAGTCTGGTGTCATGCTGGATGTCTCCAGTTCTGTTGAAGGTGCTCGGAGACCGGGGCGGCCGTGACTTTGGCGAGAGACGGCCGCCCCAGCCGCATCTAGGCGGCGAGTGCGGGCTGTTGCCACGGGGGCAGGGTGCCGAGGACGCGGGTACGCCAGGCCAGCGCGTAGGGAAGGCAGTTGGCGCAGTTCTTGTGTGTGTGGCCGGGCATGGGTGGGCGGCGGCGGGCGTGGTAGCTCCATGCGGCGGAGTCGGCGGAGGCCATCAGGTGGCCGACTCGTTGCAGGCCGATGGTCTTGAAGCCGAAGCCGTGCAGCTTCAGCCCGTATCCGGCGAGGGTGGAGACGATGGCGACGGCTTCGCGGGTGGCCTGTCGTCGGCAGACGGAGCCAAGCCCGACGGTGGGTTCGCGGGTCAGGTCGATACCGGCCCGCTCGTACAGGGCCAGGCAGCGTTCGTAGTCCGGGAGCTCCCAGCCCTGGAGCACCGGAACGATCGGCAGATCCGGCGCCAACTCCCGCAGTTCCAGGAAGTTCGCCACGGTGCGCCGCTGGTGCTCCGCGATGCTCAGGTGGGTGCCGGTGAAGTGCTGTCCGCCGACCGTGCCGCCCTGGATCATGATGGGCTCACACATCCAGTCCTGTGGCGCGGCCCAGTCGAACGGGCCGACGCACTCCCAGATGCGGTACAGGTCGTTGACGTACTGGCGCGGGGCGCGGGTCCAGTGGCCATGACGCTGGAGCTCCGAGAAACCGCCGGAGTCCACCGCGTATGGCCCCTGTGCCGGGTGCAGCTTGGCGGCCGTCGCGAAGTGCTCGGACTTCAGGAACAGCGGCACATGGGTTAAGCGCACCCAGTGCCGTTTGTGGGTCGTGAGGTAGAACCGCATTGAGCCTCCAGTTCGGTCTAGGTTGGTGACCATGTGTGAAGGGAGGGAGGCATGGGAGTCCTCAGGGAAGGCGATTCCGGGGGTTTCCGCAGGTCTGCGGGACGCGCCTCCCTGACTCCCTGTGAGGGTGTTTGCGCTGATCAGGTTGGGGAGGCGGGGTGAGGGAGGCGGCGAGGGAGAACTCCCTGCCTCCCTCACCGCCTCCCTTTACGCTGAGTCACGATCGGCGGTGTCGTCGCGCCGGTCGATGGCGGTGCGGACGAGGTCGGATCCGACGACCATGACCCCGCCGGACTTGTACGGGGCCGCTCCCGCAGCGTCCAGGACGCGGGTCAGGTCCTGCGCCGTCCAGGCGCGGTAGGCGCGGGGGTTGCGCTCGGCGAGGTGCTGCCGGACCTCGTCGGTGCGCATCCGCTTCGCGTCGCCGAGCACGGCGGCGATGTCGGCCATGTTGTCGACCTCTTCCGGCTCACCGCCGACGGTGGTGCGGGTGGTGACTGCGTCGCGCCGGGCCTTGATTCGCTCGGCGATCTGGTCGGCTTCGTCGTCGTTGATGTAGTGGGTGCGGATGGTGATGGCGGGCTGTCCGGGGGCGAGTTTGACGCCGTCACCGGCCACGACGAGCGTGCCCTTGTCCAGGCCCTGGCGGAGCTTGTGCGGCGCGGCCCCGGCATCGATGGCGGAGTCTCCCAGTGCCATGCGGGCCTGGGACTCGGTGCCCAGAACCAGCGAGGCCCGGATGTGGTTGCCCTCGCGGGAGCGCTTGGGCAGGTTCTCGTTCGTCGGGTCCTGCGTGCCCTCCCAGGTGGTGACGTTCACCGCGCGGCCCTGGTCGTGGATGGCCTTGACCGCCTGGAAGTAGCGGGAGGTGGCCTTGGCCCCGCCGTAGGGCCGCTTGTCCTCCCCGACGGCGGCCGAGCCGTAGGCGACCTGGGCTTCATCGCAGACCAGGACCAGCGGCGGGAAGACGCTGCCCTTGGGGGCGAGAAGGCGCCGGTTCATCTCCTCAACGCCGTCTTCCATCATTTCGGTGGCCTCGATGACGTGGTCATCGGTCGGGCCCTGGATAAGGACGGTCGCGATGCCGTCCATGCACTCCCAGTCGCCCACGCCCTTCAGGTCCGCCATCCGGAACTCGACAGTGGGGTCATGCGCCAGCCACAGGGCCAGCGCCCGCAGGGACGCGGTCTTGCCCTGGTTGGACAGGCCCGTAATCAGCAGATGCCGCTGGAAGAGGCTGATCAGCGCGACATCCCCGCGCAGGTCCAAGCCCCAGGGGGCGCGGCCGTTCTTGTAATCGGCGCTCGTGTCGGGGTCGGTGACCAGCGGGGAAGCGCCGATCGGCTCGTCCAGGGCGCCCGAGTCGGCGATCCACGCCCGCACGGTGCGGGCGGCCGGGGCGACCGACAGGTGCACCTCGTGCTCGTGGCGTCCCAGGTTCTCCGCCAGCTTCCGGCGGCGGGCCAGCACTTCCTCGGTGCTGCAGCCGCTGGGCAGCAGGATGTCCACCTCGACACCGCACCCGGCCAGCACGATCGGGGAGAGCATGCCAGCGCCCGCATCACCCATATCCAAGATGGCCTTGCGCAGAGGCGCGATGCCCAGATCACGCACCGCCTTGACCACGAGGGAGGGGGTGATGGGCTCACCGTCGCTGCCCCGGACGTTCGCGGGCAGAGCCCAGGCAGGCGCAGCCTGCTGGTGACGGCCGACGGCCCACAGGCCGAGCAGAGCCAGGAACGGGCCGATGGTGACCAGCGGGCCCCACACGATGGTCACGATGGTGATGAGCAGCCGGATGAACTCGATCACCGCCATCAGCGGCGTGACCACGTCGGTGAAGTCCTTGTTGGCAATCGCCAGCGCCACCCCGAGGGCCACCAGAGTGCCGACACCGACCCCGGTGCCGACCACGACACCCTTGGCCGCGACGACCGGGGAGCGGAGCAGGTCCATACGGCGGCGGTGGCGTGCGTCGCGGAACCGCTGCCCGCGCTCCTCCCACTCCGCGGCCACCTCGTAGTTCCCGGCCGCCTCAGCGGCCCGCAGCATGCGTTCGTAGCGGGCGGCGGTCCGGCCGTCCCAGGTGCGGCGGGCCACGATCCGTGCCCCGCCCACCACGTACATGTTGTGCCGCACGACCGCGCGGGCGGCGGTCTTGGTGCGCTCATGCGTGGCGGCCGTCTTCACCGCGCGACCGGAGCGCACCCACAGCGGCAAGACCGGGTCCGGAGTATCGGCCACTACGGCCAGGGTCGGCCCGTCGTGGGTGGCGGGAGGTTCGGGGGTCTTGTAGAGGTGAACGACGTTGTCGCTCATGCTGGAAGTCTCCTCAACTGCCCCCTTTCTGGGGGCGGGAAGGGGCGCGAGACCCGGGGCGGCCGGTGTCCTTGGCCGGGAGACGGCCGCCCCGGGGCGTTGCCTTAGCGGTGTATGGGCATGCACCGACGCGAAAGACCCCCGCTCAATTGCTCTTGAGCGGGGGTCTCAGCCCGTGTCGGTCTAGCTGTGCCGTCGGCCCTTCCGGGCGCGGGTGGTGCGGGTTACGCCTTGCGGTAGAAGAACCGCACCCACGCGGCCCCGCCGTCGGACACCGTCACCTCGGGCTCCATGCCCCAGGTGCGGACCGCGGCGGCAATCTCCTCGGCCACCTCAGAGGCGTCTGCGGGGATGTCCACGAGAACGGAGATGTAGTTCCCAGCGGCGCGGACGAACACGCCGTCGCGCTTGTGCCGCGCAGCGGCGGGGCTGATGTTGAACCCAGCAGTGCGCAGCCGCCGGGAAACAATGGGGCCAAAGCGCTGGGCGCTTCGGTTTCCGCTGTTCTGCGGGAGCAAGCCAGCCATACGGGTTCCTCAGGTCGGCGGGAGAAGGCCCAGCCTATGCGGGCCCATGGACGGCGTCAGTGCGTGGAGCACGCCCGTGCCGGGACGGTAGGGCCGGTTACAGACCGGCGCGGCGGATCGCCTGCTCGGTGGCACGCACCCGCTTCTCAGCCGTCCTACGGGCCTGACGGGCGGCGGTCCGGTCCTCGCGCGGCGCGGCGCGCTCGGCAGCCTTGGCGGCGGCAAGTTCGGCCTTGGCCTTGTCGTTCTGGCGGTTCAGGGCCGCGGCTTCGAGCTGGCCGCGCTCGGCGGCACGGGCGTCGATGCGCTCGATCTGCCGGTCAAGCTTCGGGTCCACGGCATCGGCGAGAGCCTGCTTAGCGCCGCGCAGCACCAGCAAGGCGCGCTTGCGCTTCTCGGCCGGGGTGTAGGAGCGGTAGACGTCAGTCACTGGTGTCCTTCCTGGACAGAGACAGATGAGTACGCGGGCGGGGCTCAGGCGGTGGTGGGCTTGGGCTCCTCGAACGCCTCGACGATCTCCGCGAGCAGCACCTCGGCGGCCATGAGGTGACCGGCGAGCTGCCCCGAGTTGGTCATGTCGACCGGCCTGATTCCGGCGACGTAGGCGCGCGCGGCTTCGATGACCACGATCTGTTCGGCAGTGCGGACGACGTCGTCCATGGGGCGTCCTTCCTGGTCAGCGGTTGCGGATGTGGGTCTGGGAGCGGCCGAACCACCTGTTGGACACGTGGTGGTTGGTGATGTACGTATCGCCCCCGCCGCGCCGACCGGGCGCCATGACGGCGACTCCCGCGGCGACGGCGGCGGCGATGAGGGCTTTGACGAGGGAATCCATGACGATGGCGACAGCCCCGGCGGCGAAGTAGGTCCCGACACCGGCCCCCGCGGCGAACACCCCCTTCGCGGCGAGCCGTTGCGCGTGCGGATCGACCCCGGCCGGGGCGGGCGCGGGGTCGGGCACGCGGACGGTGGGCAGGTCTTCCCGCCGCACGGCCACGAAACCGCCGTGAGCGCCGGGGACGTAGACGACCGGGCCGCGGTCGGCGGAGAGCTCCACGGCCCCGCTCAGCGGCTGCTCGGCCAGGCCGTGGGTGTCGAGGGCGGGCCAGTCGGTGACCGGCTCGCCCGGCGGGCGGTAGGGCAGGGGCTCGTTCATGCGGCCACCTCCATGGAGTTGTCGGGGTAGGCGCAGGGCACGCACACCCCCAGCGAGGTGGGGATGCAGTAACCCGCGTCCGTGCGGCACTGGGGGCAGGTGCGGCGGGCGGTCATTGCCGCCTCCAGCGCCACCCACCGGGCCGCGGTCATCGGACGGACCTGCTTGGCCTGGTCGATGCGGTAGAGGTAGGCGACCTGCGCGCCGGACTTCCGGCGGCGGGAGCGCCGCATGATCTGAGCCGCTATCGGCTGACCACCCGGCCGCAGACCGCGCGCCCGTAACTGCCTGCGGGTCGCGTAGCCGTCCGGTGCGAGCATCCACGGGTAGGTGGGCAGGCCCCAGGTGGCGCCGGTGGGGTCGTAGCACTTGCCGAACGCGGGTGACATCCGTCTTCCCTCCCGCTCATCCGGCGATCGCCGTGGGGAAGTCAGCCAGGTAGGGCTCACGGGCCTTGACCCGGCCACGGGCGGTGCGGGCGGTGGACTCCGAGCCGCCGAGCCCGGCGGCGGCCATCGCCTCGGTCATCCGGGCGGTGTTCGGCTGGGTGAAGTCGGTCCCGTACAGCGCGCGGATCAACTGATCCACACGGTTCGGGTAGATCACCGGCGTGCACAGCTCGACGGCCGTCGAGCGCGCTTCGACGGGCGACTCCTCGACGTTGACGGCTGTCGGCACCGCTTCGACGCCAGGCCCGGCCGCCGGGAGCTCCGGCACCGCAGCGGCGGCAAGAGCGGCGTCCGCGGGCGCTGCGGTCGGCGCGCGGTCGACGGTCGTCGTGACGGGCGTCGAGGGTGTTTCGACGCCCGGCGATGGCGGGTTGACGCCCGTCGTAGCGCGGCGGGCGAGGTAGGCATGGACCTGGCGCATTAGCGCGCCGAACGCCAGCAGCGCGGCAACCGGCGGCACCGCAGCCACCACGTAATCCAGAGCACTGGCGTTCTGGCCGACCCCGGCCACGTTCAGGGCGATCGAGCCGCCGTCTCCTGCCGCGACCAGGCCGATTGCCCACCCGTCCACGCGGTGAGCGAGCGAGGCACGCAGGATCAGCAGCTCGCCGATCACGATGAACAGGTCGACCGTCGCGGGCCACGCCCACGAGCGGGCCACCGCGTCGGCCATGCCATGACGGGCGGCAACCTCCTGCAGATGCTCGTACGACAGCCAGAACGCCGCGGCGGTCAGGATGACCGTCAGCACCCCGGCAACCGCGGTGATTGCGCGTTCGATGTTGACGGGCGTCGAAACGGTGTTGACGCCCGTCAACCGCGCGTCATCCGGGACGGCGGCGGCACCGCGTTCGGCGACCTGCGCGGCGGTCACGGCCGCCACCTCCTCAGGCGGTGCGCGCCAAGACCCAGGACGAACGCCCACACGACCGGCTGAGCGGCCACCCAGACCAGCAGCGCGCCGAGCCCGGCAAGAACGCTGAGGGTGACACCAGGCGCCTGCATGGCCAGGATGAGCAGCAGGCACCCGAACAGGACGTAGTTCAAGAACCGGACCCCTGCCCCGGTCCGCGTGGTGGTTCCGTTCACAGCGCACTTCCTTCCGGGGCGTCGTCGGTACCGGGGCGGCCGTCGAGGCGATCGGCCCATGGCGTGTAGGTCACGGGGCGTTCAGCCGTCCAGCCACGCAACTGTCCGACCGCGTCCGCTACGCCAAGGACCGGGTGCTTCAGGACCGACGCGAGGATGATCCGAGCGTCGGACGCCCGCTGGTCGAGCAGCCGGGCGCGGATCCGGTCGTCCTCGATGGTGTCGGCGTGGGGGATATCAAGCGCGTCATGCACGGCCCGCAGCAGCGCGGCCACATCCGCGGGCAGCGGATCCGGGAAGGCGTGTGTGGTGGGCTCGCTCACAGCGCACCCCCCACCGCGATACCAGCGGCCACGATCAGCAGCACACCGCCCGCGCGGGTCACGTCGATCGCGCGCTGAAGGGCGGCGAACTTGACCAGCGCGAGACGTGAGAGGTTCGCGATGTCCTCCCCGCGCCGGTCCTCGGCCAGGACCGTGCGGACCTGGTCGGCGGTCAGCCGGGCCCACAGCGGAAAGCCCGCCACGGCGGCGCCGGACAGGTTCGGCCGCACCACCCGCAGCAGCAGCCCCGCAGCCGTCACCAGCAGCAGCACACCCATACCACCGACCACGTACGCGGGGGTGAGAAGGTGCGCGTTGGCGGCGGTCCAGACACCGGCCAGAACGGCACCGATGAACGCCAGCAGCAGCGATGCCTTGCCGTCGGTCCGGGCGATCTCCGCCTTCACCTCCGCGTGCGCGGCGGTGAGGTTCGCGTCCAGGGTGCTCACCCTGCGCCCCCGACCACGGTCAGCTCATCGACGAAGGGGCAGTTCCGCTGCCTCCAGGGGATCGACTCGGTCGGGTCCCACGTCACACCGATGTACTTACGGCCGTAGTTGACGTGCTCCGTGTTCGTTACCTGGCCGATGTCGTAGCCGTTGACGGTTCCCAGTCGTCCTTCGGGGGACGCGACGCGGGTGCCCTTCGGGAGGTCGGCGGAGGTGCGGGGGGTGGTCGACGCCACGGCCGTCCCCTGGCCCCGGAGTTCCGCCAACAGGGCAGTGCCCTTCTCCGTCAGCGTGCTCAGGGCCGGATGGATCAGCCGCCGGACGATCAGGGCGCGCTCCGTGCGGAAACCGCACGCCACCACTTCGCCGTTCTCGCCCGTGTAGAGGGCACGAAGCATAGGTTCGCTCAGCTTGTGAGCCTTGATGATCTCGGTGACGGGTGCGGCGCTCACGCGGCACCCCCCGGCAGGCTCACGCCGACGGCGCGGTTCGAGAGCTCCCGGCGGGCGGCCAGCACCCGGCGGCGAGCCCGGCGGAGCCGACGCTCGCCCAGCTCGGACACCGGCCGGTCGAGCGTCATGATGAACACGTCCAGCAACTCGACCTGGGCCGCGATGAGCGGCATCTCAACCTCGATCGCGTCCAGCTCCGCGCCGGTCGGCTCGCGGTCGGACAGGTCGGCGGTAACACCCGCCTGAAGTGCACCGATGTGCTTCATGGGTCGTGGTTCCTTCCAAGGTTGAACGGCCCGAAAGCGCGGCCCCGGTGGTGGCTCCCCGGGGCAGATCGGCAGT
>NZ_JBSFMM010000302.1:0-11192 GCF_053599555.1 Streptomyces sp. NPDC000941 | reverse complement strand
GCCTCGGCGTCGGCCGCGGCAGGCGCGGCGGCGGGCTCCGGCTGCTGCTCCCCCGGTCGGTCTTCGGCCGCGCCCCGGGGGCCGGCCTCGGCGTTGGTTTCGGTACCCGATTGCACGTGCTGCCTTCCTGCAAGTCGTGCTGTGGTGAGGTGACCGTATAACGCGGGGCTCGAATATGTGTCCCGAGGTGCGGAACGCTCAGGCGGACAGGCTGGTTCCCAGGCTGTCACGGGGGCGCCATGAGAGCGACATCAGGGCGATACGAACGCGCCACGAGGGCGGCGTGACGGCGTCGTGGGTGCGCTGCGAGCGCACCATGGACGCGGAATCGGGGCCCGGCGCCCTTCGGGCCGGCCTGGGACCCGCTGGCTGCGGATCGACCGAGGGCCGTTGTCTACTGAGCGTCCGGGCCCCTCCCGGGTCGCACCTGCCGACCCGGCGATCCCTCCCTCGCCCCCGTGCGCTGGACCTGGCTCCCAGCGGTGGCGCACCGGCCGGCGCGCCACCCCATGGCCCAGCGGCGTTCGACGACTGCGTGGAGATTCCCCGGTCGGACGTCCTGTGGTGGACTCGGCCGAACCTACCGGCCGCCGACCGCACCCTGTCAACACCGGCACGACCTGCGCTGTTTCCCCAAATGAGCAGGTCAGTACGGACTGTGTTCAGCTACCGCGACAAGCCGGGGGAGCATCGTTCGGCGGTACGACACGGCCGTGCGTCACTCGTCCGGCCGGAGGTGGACGGTCCGCCCGCCGACCACCGTGCGCACGCAGACCGGGAGTTGGCCGCCGGGTGTGAGGTCGGGCAGCCCCGGGGTCCCCGAGCGCGGATCGGTCGACCAGTCGGCGACCCGCGTGTCGGGCACTTGTACGACGAGCTCACCGGTGCGCCAGACCGCGTAGTCGGCGGGCGCCCCGGGCACCAGGACGCCCGCGTCGTCACGCCCGATCGCCCGCCAGCCGCCGCGGGTGTGCGCGGTGAAGGCGGCGCGGGCGGAGACGCGGTGCTCGGGGGTGCGGTGGAAGGCGGCGGCGCGGACGGTGCCCCAGGGGTCGAGCGGGGTGACCGGGCTGTCGGAGCCGAGCGCCAGGGGCACACCGGCGCGCAGCAGCGCGGCGAAGGGGTTGAGGGTGCGGGCGCGCTCCCGGCCGAGCCGCTGTGCGTACATGCCCGTCTCGCCGCCCCAGACGGCGTCGAAGGCGGGCTGGACGGAGGCGGTGAGGCCGAGTTCGGCGAAGGCCGCGATGGCCTCTGGGGTGAGCATTTCGGCGTGCTCGACGCGGTGGCGGGCGGCGCGGATGCGGGCGAGGCCGACCTTGTCGACGGCCGCCCGTACGCCCTCCACCACGGTGGTCACGGCGGCGTCGCCGATGGCGTGGAAGCCTGCCTGCAGCCCGGCCTCGGTGCAGGCGATGACATGGGCGGCGACGGCGGCCGCGTCCAGGTGGGCGGTGCCGGTGTGCGGGGCGTCGGCGTACGGCTCGTGCAGATGCGCGGTGTGCGAGCCGAGCGAGCCGTCGACGAAGAGGTCGCCCGCCGCACCGAGGGCGCCGAGGTCGCGCACCTTGTCCAGGTCGGCGGCGCTCGCGGCGGCCTCGGCCCAGTAGCCGAAGACGCGCGGGCCCGGCTCCTCGGCGGCCAGCCGCAGCAGCCCGGTGAGGTCGTCCTCGGCGGAGATGTCCGGGCCCGCGCACTCGTGGACCGAGCCGATGCCGAGCGAGGCGGCGCGGGCGAGGGCGGCGCGCTGTGCGTCGGCGCGCTGCCGGGCGGTCACAGCGGCGCGGGCCGCGGCGCGTACGGCGTGGTGGGCGGCGCCGGTCAGCGGCGCGGCAGCGTCGTCGACGGCGTGGAATCCGGGCAGCTCGGCGACGCCCGGGACCAGGTCGAGCAGGGCGGTGGTGACGACGGCGGAGTGCACATCGATGCGGGTGAGGTAGAGCGGGCGGCCGCCGGCGGCCTCGTCGAGTTCGGCGCGGGTGGGGGGCCGCCCCTCGGGCCAGCCGCTGGCGTCCCAGCCGTGGCCGAGCAGGATCCGGTCGTCGGGGTGGGCCCCGGCGTACGCGCGCACGCGGCCGAGCGCGTCCGCGAGCGTACGGGCGCCCGCGAGGTCGAGGCCGGTGAGGGCGAGTCCGGTGGCGGTGGTGTGCACATGCGCGTCGGTGAACGCCGGGGTGACCAGCGCTCCGTCGAGGTGGACCACCTCGTCCACGCCGTCGGCGAAGCTGTCCGCGGCGCCCTCCGAGCCGACCCAGGCGACGGTGCCCCGCTCGACCACCATGGCGGTGGCGAACGGATCGGCGGGGCTGTGCACCTCGCCGCCGCGCAGCAGAACGGTGCGGCCTTCGGCCTGGTCGGATGTGGGGTCGTTCACGGCGGGCTGCCTCGCGGGGTCGGATCGGGCGTGCATGCGGTACGCGTGCGTGCAGTACGCGTGCGTGCAGTACGCGTGTGTGCGGTACACATACGTGCGGTACGCGTGTGTGCGGTACGCCCCTCAGTCTCGCCCCTCGGCAGAGCCGGCCCGCACCAGGGTGGGCCTTCGCGGGGCGGGATTCACACGCGGGGCGGGCGTGCCTCGTAGGGCGTGGACAGCACGACGGTGGTCCGGGTGGAGACCCCGGCCAGCGAGCGGATCCGGCTGAGCAGGTTCTCCAGCTCCAGCGGCGCGGCGACGCGCACCTTGAGGATGTAGTTCTCGTCCCCCGCCACGCTGTGGCACGCCTCGATCTCGGGCACGTCGGCCAGCCGTTCGGCGATGTCGTCGGGCGCGCTGGGGTCGAAGGGCTTGACGGAGATGAACGCGGTCAGTGGCAGGCCGACGGCCTCCGGGTCCACGACGGCCGCGTAGCCGCGGATGACCCCCCGCTGTTCGAGCCGGCGCACGCGCTGGTGCACCGCCGAGGTGGACAGGCCGGTGGCCTTGCCCAGGTCGGTGTAGCTCATCCGCCCGTCCTTGACGAGCAGTTCCACGATCTGTCTGTCCAACTCCTCCACAGCCGGTCACCCTATGCGGTCGGAGGCGGTCCGGCCCAGTCGGCGTTTCCCCTGTGGACACTCGTGGGACATACGCCCATGTTCGCAGCATCTGCAGCAGGCATGTGACGAACGCCACATACATTCGCCCCAGTCCCCGGGGGTGCCGGGATTACCCGCGTAGTGCGGCGGGAAATGCTTGCTTTGGTCGAGGCCGACGCGCCTGACCAGGCCGAGGCCGACGCGCCCGGCCCGCCCACCCGAGGGGGAAACTCATGCCCTATTTGGAGCGCCTCGAAGAAGGCGACAACGATACGGACGAGACCTACGAGATCTTCCGGGTCGTCTGCCCGGACTGCGCTCGTCCGATCGCCCTGCTCGCGGACGAGCACGTGCTGCCCGAGCACGCGCTGTGCCCGTCCCCGTGGAACCCGTTCGGACTCACGGTGTGCCCCGGCACGGGGCGGGGGGTGAAGGACACCTCCGCCTCCGCCGCCGACGCGTCGCTGGACGCGTCGGAGCAGGACGCGGCGATACTGCTGACGCTGCCGGAGACGCTGGACTGGCGGATGCAGCCGTTCTCGCACATCGGCGGCCCCGGGTCGCAGCCGATCCGGATGCCCGGTCTGCGCCGCCGCCCGCGGACGGCCCGCGTCTGACACACCGACCGCTCAGCGAGGGGGCCCGGCGCGCCGCGCCCCCATCAGCGTGAGCTTCAGTACGTCACTTCCGCCGTGACCGGCGGCACCTCCTCAGCGACTCTCCGGACCCGCGAGATGGCGGGCGATCACGACCCGCTGGATCTGGTTGGTGCCCTCCACGATCTGCAGCACCTTGGCCTCCCGCATATAGCGCTCGACGGGGAAGTCCGCGGTGTAGCCGTAGCCGCCCAGCAGCTGGACGGCGTCCGTGGTGACCTTCATGGCGGTGTCGGTACAGAACAGCTTGGCCATCGCCGCCTGCCTGGAGAACGGCCTGCCCGCGTCGCGCAGCCGCGCGGCGGCGAGGTAGAGGGCGCGGCCGGCCTCGATCTGGGTGGCCATGTCGGCGAGCATGAAGCGCAGCCCCTGGAAGTCGGCCACGGGGTGGCCGAACTGCCGCCGCTCCGCGGTGTAGGCGAGCGCCTCGTCCAGCGCCGCCTGGGCGAGACCGATCGAGCACGCGGCGATGCCGAGACGGCCCGCGTCGAGTGCCGAGAGAGCTATGGCGAAGCCCTGGCCCTCCTCGCCGATGCGGCGGGCGTCGGGCACCTGGACGTCTTCGAGGTGGATCTGCGCGGTGGGCGAGCCCTTCATGCCCATCTTGCGCTCGGGCGCGGCGGCGGAGAGCCCGGGGGCGTCGCCGGGGACCAGGAACGCGGTGATGCCCCGGGTGCGGTCGGGCCCGGTGCGCGTCATGACGGTGTAGAAGTCGGCGATGCCGCCATGGGTGATCCAGGCCTTGGAGCCGGTCAGGGTCCAGCCGTCGCCCTCGCGGGCGGCGCGGGTGGTGAGTCCGGCCGCGTCGGAGCCGGAGGAGGGCTCGGACAGGCAGTACGCGCCCAGCAGCCCGCCACCCAGCATCGCGGGCAGATGCTCGGCGATCTGCTTCTTGCTGCCGTAGTGGGCGAGGGCGTGGCAGGCGAGGGTGTGCACGCTGACGCCGAGGCCGACGGTGAGCCGGGCCGCGGCCAGCTCCTCCAGGACCTGGAGATAGACCTCGTACGGCTGGTCGCCGCCGCCGAACTCCTCGGGGTACACAAGCCCCAGCAGCCCGGACCGCGACAACAGGGCGAACAGCTCGCGCGGGAAGCGCCCGGCGGCCTCCTCTTCGGCTGCGTTCGGCCTGATCTCCCGCTCGATCAGCTCGCGGACGAGTGAGATCAGGTCGTGGGCCTCCTCGGTGGGCAGCTCACGCTCCACCGGCTGCGGTCGGTGGTCGGTCATGGCGGCGCTCTCCTCTCCCTCTTCGTCCCTGTCGGGGCGTTGCGGCGACGGCGCGACGCCGAGGGTGCGGGCGGGCGGGCCGTCGGGGGGGCTGCCGGGCGGCCGGAGACGCTTCCCTCGGGTTGCGAAGGGGGCGTGACCTGCGCCGTGGCGGTTGGAGTATGCCCGATCCGGGGCCCCGCGTCACCGGTCGGTGGATCTTCAACCAAGTTCCGCGAACGGCGAGCACATTGGTCCAAACCATTGACCTCACTGGTCTAGTCCTTCTACGGTGCTCCCACCGTGCCCTACGCGTTCATGTCAAGTCATGGGCAGGTCGTCAGTGAGCACCACTTCCCCTCACCCCCACGGAGGAGAATCCATGCGCAGACCTCGCGGACTTCGCGGACTGCTCGCCGCCCTCGCGGCGCTGTGTACGGCGGTCCTGGCCGCCACGACGCTCGCCGGCCCGGCTGCCGCCGGTGAAGCACCCCACACAAAGGCCGCGCAGGCCGCCAAGATCACCTCCAAGGCCGCCACCAAGGCCGCCGCGGGCAGCAAGGTGGTCGGCTACTTCACCGAATGGGGCATCTACCAGCGCAACTACCACGTCAAGAACATCGAGACCTCCGGGTCGGCCGCCAAGCTCACCCACATCAACTACGCCTTCGGCAATGTCACCGGCGGCAAGTGCGCCATCGGCGACTCGTACGCCGACTACGACAAGGCGTACGACGCGGCGAGCAGCGTCGACGGCGTCGCCGACACCTGGGACAACGGCGCGCTGCGCGGCAACTTCAACCAGCTGCGCAAGCTCAAGAAGCTGCACCCGAACCTGAAGGTGATCTGGTCCTTCGGCGGCTGGACCTGGTCCTCCGGGTTCGGCGAGGCCGCCAAGAACCCCGCCGCGTTCGCCCAGTCCTGCTACGACCTGGTCAAGGACTCGCGCTGGGCCGATGTCTTCGACGGAATCGACATCGACTGGGAGTATCCCAACGCCTGCGGCAACACCTGTGACACCAGCGGCAAGGACGCCTTCAAGAACGTGATGGCCGCCCTGCGCGCCAAGTTCGGCAGCTCCAACCTGGTGACGGCCGCGATCACCGCGGACGCCTCCTCCGGCGGCAAGATAGACGCCGCCGACTACGCCGGCGCCGCGCAGTACGTGGACTGGTACAACCCCATGACCTACGACTTCTTCGGGGCCTGGGCGGCCCAGGGCCCGACCGCCCCGCACTCCCCGCTCAACTCCTACAACGGCATCCCGCAGCAGGGCTTCAACACCGACGCCACCATCACCAAGCTCAAGGGCCTCGGCATCCCGGCCTCGAAGCTGCTGCTGGGCATCGGCTTCTACGGGCGCGGCTGGACCGGCGTCAGCCAGGCCGCCCCCGGCGGGACGGCCAGCGGCGCGGCCCCCGGCACGTACGAGGCGGGCATCGAGGACTACAAGGTGCTCAAGAACTCCTGCCCGGCGACCGGCACGGTCGCGGGGACGGCGTACGCACACTGCGGCAGCCAGTGGTGGAGCTACGACACGCCCTCCACGATCGCCGGGAAGATGAGCTACAAGCAGCAGCAGGGCCTCGGCGGCACCTTCTTCTGGGAGCTCAGCGGCGACACGTCGAACGGCGAGCTGATCAAGTCCATCAGCTGACCCTCATCAGTTGACCGCTCCCGATCGGGGGCGGGGGGTGGGGAGCCGGATCACCGGCTCACCACCCCCCGTTTTTTCGGGTCCCTTTTCCAGGCCCCTTTTTCAGGCCTCTTTTTCGGGCCCCTGTCCCGCTGGCTGGGGCGCGGGGCACCGTGCGAGTCTTGACACCGTCCCGATCTGGAGGCGGAGGTTCCGGTGCCCTGGAGGGAGCGCATCCGCGCATACGCCAATCGCGTCTTCGCCGTGCTCCTCGTCTATCTGGCGCTGATCGTCCTCATCGACTCGATCACCCCCCGCTCGTTCCGCCTGGACGTCTTCGCCGCGCTGGCCCCGCTCGTCGCCGCCGCCTTCTGCACCTACCGCCAGACGCTGGTGCTCGGCCTGCTCGACCTCGTCGTCATGGCCATCACCCACGGCGTGATCCCCGACAGCCTGGTCCCGCTCAACCGCGTCGCCTCGGTCCTCGGCAACACCCTCATGGTCGGCGCCAGCATCGCCGTCGCGCGGCTGCTGCGGGACCGCGAAGAGCTGCTGACCCAGGTCCGCGCCACCGGCGAGGCGGCACAGCGCGCCCTGCTGCGCGAGCTCCCGCTGCGTGGCAGCGACGTGGTCGTGGACGGCTTCTATGTCTCCTCGCAGCAGGGCGCGCTGGTGGGCGGGGACATCTACGAGGTCGTCGACACCCCGTACGGGGCCCGGGTGCTGATCGGCGATGTGCAGGGCAAGGGGCTGCGCACCCTGGGGGCGGGGGCGGCGGTGCTGACCGCGTTCCGGGAGGCCGCGTACCACCTGCGGAGCCTGAGCGACGGGGTGGACGCCATGGAGGTGGGGCTGCGCCGCTACAACTCCTCGCATACGCGGGAGCGGAACGGAAGCGAGGAGGAGCGGTTTGTGACGGCCCTGGTGTTCGGGGTGGAGCGGGACGATCCCGCCCCCGCCCCCGTGCCCGGATCCCCGGCGGACACCCGGCCCGCGGACACCCGGCCCGGCGCCGCTCCCGATGCCGCTCCCGATGCCGCTCCCGATGGATCGGATCCCGGGGACACCGCGCTCATGGTGTTGATCGACTGCGGGCACGTGAAGCCGTATCTGCTCCACGCCGACGGCACGGTCGACGAGCTGGACTCGGCGGAGCCCGGTCTGCCGCTCGGCCTCGGCGATCTGACGGGCGCCAAGCGCCCCGTCCAGCGGATCCCGATCGAGCCGGACACCCGGGTGCTCGCCTGTACGGACGGGGTGACCGAGGCGCGCTGCCCCACCGGGGAGTTCTACCCGCTGGCCGACCGCCTGAGCGGTTGGGCCTCGCTGCCGACCCCCGAGCTGCTGGGACGGCTGAGGAAGGACCTGGACGCCCATACGAAGGGGCGGCTCCAGGACGACGCGGCGGTGCTCGTCCTGGAGCACGTCCCCGACGGGCCGGGCTGAGGTGGCTTAGCGCGAGCCCACCGGCTTCGGCAGGCCGGCGCGGCTGAGCCGGACCGTGCGGTCCGGCCCAGCCGCGCCGGAAGCGACCCGCTCCGCCGTCGCCAGCTGCTCGATCAGCGCCTCCCGCGCACGGGCGACCCGGGAGCGGACCGTGCCCACCGGACAGCCGACGACGAGCGCGGCCTCGGCGTACGGCAGCCCGAGCAGCTGGGTGAGGACGAATACCTCGCGCCGGTCGTACGGCAGCAGGGCGAGCAGCTGGGTGAGGGCCACCCCCTCGTCGAAGCCGGTGTCCGGCGCCGCCCGGCGCTGGGCCCGCTCGGCCGCCGCCTGCCAGTCGTCGGTGTCGGCGGCGCGCGGCCTGGCTGCGTTGCGGCGCAGCCGGTCCACGACCGCCCGGCGGGCGATCGACAGCAGCCAGGTGCGCGCCGAGGATCTGCCCTCGAAGCGGGGCAGTCCGCGCAGCGCGCGCAGATAGGTCTCCTGGACGAGGTCGTCGGCCGCGTGCGGGTCGTCGCTGAGCCGGTGGACGTACCGCCACACATCGCGCCGGGTGGCGCGTACGAAGCGGTCCACGGCCTCGGGGTCGCCGCCGCGCGCGGCGAGCGCCCAGGAGGTCAGGGTCTCGTCGTCGCGGTCAGTGCGGTCAGTGCGGGCAGCGCGGTCAGGCATCGCGGCCCTCCGCGGTATCGGGGACCATGTGGGGGTGTGCTGTGCTCAGTTCCGGGTCGCCGTGTCGGCCCGTGTCGACGGCGAGGCGCCGCCGCCGGAGGTCCCGGACGCGGTGCTCGACGCCCATCTGCTGGAGTGCCCGGAGTGCCGCCGCTGGGGCGAGCGGGCGCGGCGGCTGCGGCAGCTCGCGGCCGGTCTCGACGGGCCGTGACCGTACGAGCGGGGGTACCGGCCAGGGGGCCGGGATACGGGCAGGGGTCATCGCCTGCGGTCCTTCCTGGAGTCCGGACGGCCCGGTGGGCGGTCCGGTGATGTGGTGGGCCTGGTCGGCCGCCGTCCGTCACAGGACGGCGGCTCCGGGCGGTGGACCACGGGTGGCGATGACATTGGCGAGCAGCAGCAGCCGCAGCCGCTGAGGGCCACCGTGCCGTACGCCCCGTACGCGGGGCCGCACGGGCACGCGCGGAGCGCCGTACAGCAGGGTCAGCAGGGGTACGAAGAGGCCGACGGCCAGGGTCCGCACCAGCCGGAACGCGGCCTGTTCGCCGCCGGAGAGCCACATTCCGCACAGCAGGGCGGCCAGCAGGTGCGCGGACCACATGCCGAGCGCGCCGTACCCCTGGCCCCCAGGCAGCGGCGCCGAGGCCATGGCGTCATGGGCGTGGGCCATGTGGTGGGCATGCCCGGACGGCATGGGCATGCGCATTGGCGTCGCACCGGCACCGGCACCGGCCATGGAGCCCTGCGCGAGCATGAACGCGACGTGGAGCGCGGTCTGCGCCCCCACGGTCGCGGCGATCACGGCCAGCGGCCGGCGCTCGCGCCCTGTCAGGCACCAGGCCGCACCGCAGGTGACCGGCAAGGCGGCGCCGATCACCCACCACGGGACGGCGGCCCCCGACATCAGAGCGTGGCCGAGCGCCGCGAGCAGCACGCAGACCGCTGCGAACACCGCGGTTCGCAGCGCCCGCAGTACGAGGCCCGCTTCCATGACGTGCACATCGTCGCACCCGGCCCGTCCCTGGCGCGGCCAGGGGCGCGGAAGTTGAGCATGTTCGGCGCGGACCGGCGCCGTCCGGGCTCTTGCGGGCGGGCCCGCGCTCAGGAGAGTGTGAGGAATCGGGGCGTCGGGGCGTCCGGTGCGGCTCGGCCCGCCCGCGCCGCCCGTCGCCGACCTGACCGACCGTGACCTCGAGTGAGGTACCTGTGGGCAATCCCTGGCTGGCGATGGCGTCGGGCGCGGATCCGGCGGAGCGCGTCCGCGCGGTGCGCCGCGCCCATGAGGCGTTTGTGACCGAGGGGGCGGTCTCGTCGGCCGTCCGCCCGGTGGTGGCGGACTCCTGGCGGCGTTCGGCCAGAGCGCGGGTGGACCAGGAGGGGCTGGCGCCGATCGACCTGGCGGACGCCGAGTTGGAGGCGTACCGCGCGGACCATCCGCTGGCCCGGGTGATGCCGCTGTTCCGCGAGCTGCTGGGCACCATCGCCCACGACGGCGCGCATCTGCTCGCGGTCTGTGACGAGCAGGGCCGCATGCTGTGGGTGGAGGGGCACACCGGCGTACGGCACGAGGCCGAGCGGATGAACTTCGTGGCGGGGGCGCGCTGGGACGAACGGCACGCGGGCACCAACGCTCCGGGCACGGCGCTCACCGTGGACCACGCGGTGCAGATCTTCGCCGCCGAGCACTACCACCACGCGGTGCAGCCCTGGACCTGCGCGGCCGCCCCGGTGCACGATCCGCACACCGGGCGGCTGTTGGGCGCCGTCGACATCACCGGGGGCGACCATCTGGCGGCCCCGCACAGTCTGGCCCTGGTCCAGGCGACCGCGCGGGCCGCCGAGGCGCAGCTGGCGGCCGAGGGGCCGCGCGCGGCGGGCCCGCGGGTGCTGCTCACGGCGCTGGGGCGGGACGAGGCGCTGTTGCTGGCCGAGGGGCGGCGGCTGCGGCTCGGGCCGCGGCACAGCGAGATCATGGTGCTGCTGGCCGCCCATCCGGAGGGCCTGAGCGGCGACCGGCTGGCCCTGGAGCTGTACGGGGAGCAGGCGGACCGGCGCTCCCCGGTCACCCTGCGCGCGGAGCTGTCGCGGCTGCGCCGCCTGGTGGGGCCGCTGCTGGGCTCGCGCCCCTACCGGCTGTGCTCGCCGGTGCGGACCGATGTGGCGGCCGTGGCGGAGGAGTTGGCGGCGGGGAACACGCATGCGGCGGTGCGCGCGTACGCGGGGCCGCTGCTGCCGCTGTCGGAGGCGCCGGGGGTGTGCCGGATGCGCCGGATCCTGGAGGAGGACATCCGCCGCACCGTGTTGTCCTGCGGCGATCTGGAGTTGCTGCGGTGGTGGGCCCGTACGCCGTGGGGCGAGGAGGACCTGGAGGCCGGTGAGGCCCTGCTGGCGGCCCTTCCGGCGCACGCCCCGGGCCGGGCGTCGCTGCTGCCGCGGGTGCGGCGGCTGCGCGCGGCGTACGGGCTGACGGCCGACGGCGGCCCACGCAACGTCCGTGCAACGTAGCGGCCGCTAGCGTCAGTGCCCGCGACTTTGCGGTGAGTATGGGACAGCGACACGCC
>NZ_JBSFMM010000301.1:0-11226 GCF_053599555.1 Streptomyces sp. NPDC000941 | reverse complement strand
TCAGGCGAGTACTTCGACGTCCCCAACGGGAACTCCTGTCCTATGGATCATCACGATCCAATGATCAGGGTGTCCACGCTCAAGGGGAAACGCCCACGTCGACTTCACCCAGCTCCGCGAACAGGAACCGGCCGCCTCCGGCTTCGGCACGGCCGCCTGAGCACCGAAGGACCACGGCGGGCTGTGGGAACTCCTCGATGAACTCCGGGAACCGGGCATCGAGCGCCGGATCGCGACTGCCTGGCCGGGTGTCACGGCTGGACCTCCGGCGCAGTTGGCGCGGCTCCCGCCGCGCGGCCGTCGGCACCGCAGACATGGCGGGATCAGCATCGTGAGCCGCTGGAAGCGGCTCGCAGGTCCGGGACTTCTGGCGGGTTGACCCCAGGCGGCGGACCGGTAGCGGGGCGGGAAGAGCGGCGATCCCGTCCCGCTACCGGACTGACGGCAGGAACGCTCTAGCCGTCGACGAAAGTGACCGTCTCGGCGAGCGGGGCCCGGTCGATGCGGTCGTGACACGCGACCGGGGCCTCGAACCCGATGGACACGCCGCAGAACAGGATCAGTCCGGGTGGGGGCAACACGGCCTCTGCGACGGTCCGGCAGTACACCGACCACGCCATCTGAGGGCAGGTGTGCAGCCCCTCGGCACGCAGCAGCAGCATGACGGTCTGTAGGTACATGCCGAGGTCGGCCCATTGGGCCGGTCCCATGTCGCGGTCGATGTAGCAGAACAAGGCCGCGGGCGCACCGAAGCAGTCCCAGTTCGCGGCAACGGCCGCCTCACGCGACCGCCGGTCCTCGCGTGAGATTCCGAGCGCGGCGTAGCGCTGCTCTGCGGCGGCGGATCGGCGCTCCCGGTAGGGAGACTTCAGTTCGGGCGGGTACATCTGGTACTCCCGCTCGTCCCCGAGGTCGCCTGCGGCCACCCGCTCGGCGGTGCGTTTCTTCAGCTCCGCCAGCGGCGCGCCAGTCAGCACGTAGACGTGCCAGGGCTGGAGGTTCGCCCCGGACGGTGATCGGGCTGCGGCAGACAACACACGTTCCAGCGTTTCCCGGGGGATCGGCTTCCGGCTGAACCGGCGCACTGCACGTCGGCTCGCAACCGCTTCGTAGACGTCCAAGACAAGCTCCCTGCATATCGACTCTGGCCCCGCCAGCCACCTGGTGTCGGGACCCTCTACGGTGGTGACGGTCGGCGACGGGGAGAGGTGACCGGTGAGCGCGCACGACGGCCTCGCAGAGGGCTTCGAGACGCACCGCAGCCGGCTGCGCGCGGTCGCTCAGCGCATGCTTGGCTCGCACAGCGAGGCGGAGGACGCCGTCCAGGAAGCCTGGCTGCGACTGGCCCGGACCGAAGCCGACGCCGTGCACAACCTGGGCGGCTGGCTCACGACGACGGTCTCCCGCATCTGCCTCGACATGCTGCGGGCCCGCGCATCGCGGCGGGAGGACCCAGCAGGCCACCCGGTGCCCGATGAGGGCCCAGATCCCGCTGCGGGTGGCCGCCCGGAACAGGAGGCAGTGCTGGTCGACTCGGTGGGCCGCGCCCTTCTGGTCGTGCTGGACAGGCTGGGCCCCGCCGAGCGTGTCGCGTTCGTGCTGCACGACATGTTCGTCGTGCCGTTCGACGAGATCGCCCCCGTCGTGGACCGTTCCCTCGCCGCTGCGAAGCAGCTCGCGAGCCGGGCCCGAAGCAAGGTGCGGGGCGCCCCCGCCGTCCCCGGCGCGGAGCTCGCCCGGCAGCGGCTCGTGATCGAGGCGTTCCTGGCGGCGGCGCGAGCGGGCGACATCGACGCGGTCCTCGCGGTACTGGCGCCCGACGTCGTACGGCGTGCGGACCGCGCGGCCCTTCCAGAGGGCAGACCGGTCGAGGTGCGCGGTGCGCGGGCCGTGGCGGAGGAGATCGTCGTCTTCGGACGGAACGCGCACGTCGCGGAGCCGGTACTCATCGGCGGCGCCGTGGGGATCGCGGTCGCGCCGTACGGACGACTGCAGCTCGCCCTTACCGTCACGACGGCCCGCGAGAGGATCACCGGGTACGAACTCATCGCCGACCCGAACCGACTTCAGCAACTTGATCTGGCCCTCCTCGACGAAGCCATTGCCCTCGGCGGCTAACCAGCCGCCGAGGGGCATAGCGATCAGATGTCGGCAAACGAACGACTGGCGACAGGCGCGAAGGGCGTCCAATGAACCCGGACTTTCCGGGGCCCGGCGGCGGCGCCGATCCAATGAGATCCGATGGCGGCTGATGACAGGGTTTGCTGACAGCTAGGGTCGAATGCGACCACGAGAACGGGAGCGGCATGGCCAACCTGGTCTACAAGCGGGTGTCGACCGACCAGCAGTCGACCGACCGTCAGAATCTCGTCCTGGACGAAGCCGGGATCGAGGACCCGGTCGTCTTCGAGGAGCAGGCCGGTACCTCCAGCCGCCTCCACCCACTGGAGCGCCCGAAGTTCGGCGAGCTGCTGACGTACGCGCGGCCGGGCGACACCGTGCACATCTCAGAGATGTTCCGCCTGGTGTGCGGCACCGGGCACATTCTCGACGTGCTCGATGTCCTCCACCGCGACCGCCTCGCCCTGCGCATCCACGACGGCGCGTTCTCCGCGATGGACCTCACTGCCCGCCACCCGCGCACCGGCGAACTGCTGTCCACCGTGAAGTTCATGGTGCAGACCCTCGCCGCCGCCGGCGAACTCCAGCGCGACCTACAGCGGCAGCTGACGTACGACGGGCTGCGGGCCGCCGAGGCGAAGGGCAACAAGGGCGGGCGCCGCTCCGCCGTCCCGGCCGACAAGACCGACGCCGTACGCACCGCGTACCTGGAAGGCCGGTCCATCGCCGCCCTCGCCCGCGACCACGGCGTCAGCCGCGGCGCCATCCGTACCGCCGTCGCCGACCTCCTGCCCGAGCACTGCGCTTGCCGAATACCTCGTCCGTGCAGGTCACGCGGCATGTTTGTATGCGTGGAGGATGCCGCCAAGGCGGTCGTGGCGTCGTATGTCGAGGTGGCTTAGCTTGTCCGGATCGTCGATTGGTGTCGGCAGTGGGTGTAGTGGTCGGGCGTTTGCTATGCCCTGGTGCGGTCGGTGTGTGTTGTAGAACTGCTCGAACTCTCGCAGGGCGTGGAGGAGGTGGTGCTGGTTCCAGATCAAGGTCCGGTCCAGGAGCTCGTGTTTGCAGGTCTGCACCCACCTTTCCATGATCGAGTTCATTCGCGGCATCTGGATGCCGGTGAGGATGACCTCGATCCCCGCGTCTTTGAGGACGTCATCGAACAGTCCGGGGAACTTCCCATCCCTGTCCCTGATCATGAACCGTGCCCGGCAGCCTACGTCCTCGACGTCCATGACCAGGTTCTTCGCAGCCTGGGTTACCCAGGAGGTGGTCGGGTGTGCGGTGGCACCCAGGACCCGGATGCGGCGACTGCTGTGCTCGATCACCGCGAATATGTAAATCCGCGCGCCGGACAGGGTGACCGTCTCAAAGAAGTCACAGGCCAGGAGGGCGCCGGCTTGGGAGCGCAGGAAGCTGGCCCACGTGCTGGAGCTCCGGCCGGGCGCCGGATCGACGCCGGCGTCCTTGAGGATCTTCCAGACGGTCGACGCGGCCACTTTCACTCCCAGCACGAGCAGTTCGCCGTGCGGACGCCTGTAGCCCCAGTTCGGATTCTCTCTCGCCAGGCGCAGTACCAGAATCCGGATGGAGCGCACGGTACGAGGCCGACCGGGTCGCTTGGGTCGTGATGAGGCGGCATGCTGGCGTCTTGCGAGGTTGCGATGCCAGCGCAGCACGGTGTCAGGACGTACGAGCAGTCGAAGACGCCGTAGAGTGGGGAACGGCATCCGGTGCAGCAGCGCAGCCAGGAGCGCCCGATCGCTCGGAGTGAACCGTAGTCGGGCACCGCCGAGTTGGCGTTCGAGCACCGTGATCTGATGACGGAGAGCCAGGATCTCCGCATCCTTGTCCCGGTCGCTCATCGGCAGCAGACGCAGCAGCGCGAACGCGTTGGTCACGCCCAGGTAGGCCAGTCGCAGCAGCACGGTGGATCATCATGACGCGTGAACCACCGACTACGCGAGAGCGCCTACCCGGGCGGCGATGCCGACGACCGCCGGTCCCGATACAGGCCTCCGACCAGGGCGGATGACATTCTCGGCAAGCACAGTGCGCCTGTACGTCTTTGCTGTCATCGAGCACGCCACCCGTCGCATCCGGGTCCTCGGCGCCACGGCACACCCCACTGCGGAGTGGATCGTGCAGCTCGGACGCAATCTCCTCATGGACCTCGAGGACGCGGACGGCAAGGCGAAGTTCCTCATCCGCGACCGCGATTCGAAGTTCACAGCCGCCTTCGATGCCCTGATGACTGATGCCGGTCTGAAGGTCGTCACCACCGGCATTCGGATACCCCGGATGAACTCGGTCATGGAGCGCTGGATACAGACCTGCCGAACCGAACTCCTTGACCGGACCCTGATCTGGAACCAGAGCCACCTCCTCCACGCCCTGCGCGAGTACGAATCCTTCTACAACGAGCACCGCCCGCACAGAGCCCTGGAACAAGCCGCCCCATGCCGCCCGCTACCCACACTCATTACACAACAAGCCCTGCTCACCCACCTGGAAGTCCACAGACGAGACCGGCTCGGCGGAACGCTCCACCAGTACCAGCACGCCGCCTGAGCTGCGCGGATGATTTATCGGCACCCGCAATGGCCGTGGGTGAAGGAGCGCAAACAACGTCCCCAGCGTCGATGGGGCCCGGATCCCGCCGAAAAGCACCGACATGGCCCCGTGCCGCAGCCGGTCGGCGTCCTCGATACTGTCCGCCCCCGCGCACATCGCTGCGATCAGCGACGTCACCTTCGCCGCCGGGTTCGCCCCGCCGCTATTGCCCGCCCCGTCGATGCGTACCGTCTCGCCGGTCAACTCCGACAGCCCTACACGCCTGGCGAGGCGCATCACCGGAACCAGCCCGGCGTCCGCGATCAGATTCGGTTCATCAAAGCCTGCGGACACCGCACGTGGCGGCATGGAAGAATGCATCCCGGAGATGCACCTCCGAACTGGTCGAGTAGAAGCCTAGAGAACTCCTATTCCCCCAAGTCAGAGCGCATCTCCACTTTTATGTCCAGACACTGGACCAACCTCACCCGGTGGATCGAGGCTTAGACCGCCCGTGGGCAGGTGGTCAGTTCTGGTTTGGGGAGGGCAGGGCGATGTCCTCGGCGTCCTGCCCGGTCGCGTCGGCGGGGGCCGTGGCGGTCTTCGGCGCGCGCAGCACGGCGGCGGCGAGAAGCGCGCCCACGACCTCCAGGGCTGCGGCCACGAGAAAGGAGACGTGGTAGCCGCCGGTCGCGGCCTCGGCGGGGCTCTTGCCCTGGCTGACCAGGGTGCCGGCCCGGGAGGCGGCCAGTGCGGCCAGGATCGCCACGCCGAGGGCGCCGCCGATCTGCTGCGTGGTGTTGACCAGACCCGAGGCGAGGCCCGAGTCGGCGGGCGTCGCACCGGACATGGCCAGCCCCATCACGGCGGGGAGCGAGAGGCCCGCGCCGATGCCGAGCAGCAGCACGGACGGCAGGACGTCGGCAGGGTAGGACGCGTACGGGAAGTCTGCCGAGCAGGGCCAGCGCGACCGCCGTGATGACCATGCCGACCAGCAGCACGGCGCGCGGGCCGAAGCGGGTGATGATCTTGGCGGAGTAGCCGAGCGAGATCACCGCGATCACGATGGGACCGGGCAGATAGGCCATGCCGGTCCGGACCGAGCTGTATCCCGCCACGGACTGCAGATAGATGGCGAGCAGGAACTGGAAACCGAACAGGCCCGCCACGAACAGGACCATGACGCCGTTGGCGCCCGACAGAGAGCGCGAGCGGAAGATCCGCAGTGGCAGCAGCGGGTTGCTCGCCTTGGCCTGCCGTAGCACGAATCCGGCGAGTAGGACCAGGGCCAGGGCGCCGAACCCGAGAGTCTGGGCGGAGCCGAGTCCGTCGTTCTCGATCTTGTTGATGGCGAAGACGAGCAGCATGAGACCCGAGGTCACCAGGACGGCACCCACCAGGTCGGCACCTGCGCCGAAGCCGAGCCCGCGGTCCGGCTCGAAGAGACGGGACGCCGCGAGGAGGATGACGGCACCGATCGGCACGTTGATGAAGAAGATGGAGTTCCAGCCGGCCGCCTCGGTCAGCACACCGCCGGCGATCACACCGATCGAGCCGCCCGCGGCGGCCACGAAGCTGAAGACGCCGATGGCCTTGGCCTGGTCGCGGGGGGCCAGGAACATCGTCACGATCATGCCGAGGGTCACGGCGCTGGCCATGGCACCGCCGACGCCCTGCACGAACCGGCCGAAGATCAGCAGTTCCTGGCTGTTGGACAGCCCGCACAGCAGCGAGGCCGCCGTGAACAGGGTGACACCGGCGAGGAACATGCGCTTGCGGCCGAGGAGGTCGCCGAGCCTGCCGGAGAGCAGCAGCAGACCGCCGAACGCGATCATGTAGGCGTTGACCAGCCAGGCGAGGTTCGACTGAGAGAAGTGCAGCTCCCTTCCGATCGTGGGCAGCGCCACCGTGACGACGCTTCCGTCCAGGACGATCATCAGCGTCCCCGCGCAGAGTGTGTACAGCGACAGCCAGCGTTTCCGCTCGGCCTGAGCAGCCGTGTCGGCAGCCATGGGTGACCTTCTTTCCCAAAGGGAACAACTTGTTACGGGGTTCATGATGTGTGACCCTGAAAAGCCGTGGAAGGAGGCACTTTTATGTCCCAGAGGAACAGTGCTGTGACCGCGCAGGTCCAGGCCCCGGCCGCCTCGGCGGGCGACGAGGGCACCAGCTCTGGCGATCAGGAGCGGACGGCGTGCACGGTGCTCCAGGTGCTGGATCGGGTGAGCGGCAAGTGGGCGATCGGCATTCTGCTGGAGTGCGCCCAGGCCACCCGCCGGTTCACCGAACTCGAACGCTCGGTCAAGGGCATCAGCCGTCGCATGCTGACGCTGACCCTGCGTAATCTGGAGCGGGACGGGCTGCTGGTCAGGACGGTCTATCCGACCGTGCCGCCGAAGGTCGAGTACACGGCGACACCGATGGCCGTGGAGCTGTACGAGTCCCTGGCGTCCCTCGCCATGTGGGCGGAGCGCCACCGCTCCGCCATCGCCGACGCCCGCAGTGAGTACGACCGCAACGCGATCGCCCCCACGGCGATAACCACTGCCTCCTGACTGCTGGTCAGCCTAATGTAGGTGGCGATGTCCGAGCTTCGGGAACGAGTGGTCGAGCGCCTGACTGCGGCGCACAGTACCAGCGATGCCGCGCCTCTCCGCGACCAGGAGGCGGCGGCCGACGCGCTGGCTCTGCTGGGTGAGGCGGCACCGTCGCCCGGGGGTCCGGTCGATCTCGAAGCGGTGGCCGCCGTGTTCTGGACGTTCTGGGGCCGCGACCATGGCGCAGAGGACCTGGAGGCGGCCGTACAGGACGGGGTGGTCGGGGCCGCCACCTTCGGTTTCCTGTGCCGCGTCTGCCCGAGGAGGCCGGACTCCCCGAATCCTTGAAGGAGAACTTCGACCCCGCCGACTCGACCCACAAGGCGCGGTTCGCGCACCTGGTGTGCTCGGTGCATGCCGACGTCGCGGTGAACGGAGCACCTCAGGAGCGGGCGGCGGCGCTCAACCGCGCGCTCGCCTGGTCGGACGCCGCTCTTGAGTCCGTACGCGCCGACGACAATGTGGGTTTCCTCGAACTGGCCATCTCCGCACACGACTTGTGGGTATGCCAATCTCAGACGAAGGCCGACCCGGACGGGCTGGTCGCCGCCGCCCGCTACGGACGGGAGGTGTGCACGCGGCTGGCCGCCGAGCCGGGCCTGTTCGATCCTGACGGGGCGCGGGCCGCAGCCGCGGCCTGTCTGCGCACGGTGGTGGACTCTGCTCGGCTGCTCGGCACCCCCCGGCTCGCGCAGGTCGAACGGCTGGTCGCGGCCGTGCCGGACGACGCCCTCACCTCGGAGACCGCGGACGGGCTGCGGTTCCTGCGGAGGCTGGACGCCCAGCCCGTCACCTGGCCCGGTGAACGCGACCTGCACGTTGGTGCGGTGATCGCCGACGCGGGCGTCGCCGAGCAGGACGCGGGTCGTGTCGCATGCGGCGTACGCCGGCTGCGGGCGGCCCTCGCCGACACTCCGGCCGGTCACCCCGAACGTACCGCAGTCACCGTTGCCCTCGGCCGGGCGCTCGCCGCGCTCGCGCGGGCGTGCGACGACGCCGACGCGGCCCTGGAGGCGACCGAACTGCTCGCCTCGACCGGGGGCTTGAGCGGCGAGCACAGCGAGATGCTCGCCGCGTACCGGGAGTTCGAGCTGTTGAGCGAGAGCGATGACCCGGACGCCCTGGGACGGGCCGCACCGCTGCTCGGTCGCTTCGCTGCGTGGGAAAGGGAGCGTGCCGCCCGCGAGGGTCGACAGATCGATCTCGACCTCGAAGTCCTCCCCCTGGGCGCCGGATTCGAGCCCGATGACAGCGCCGACGAACGCATCGGCCGCTACCGCTCCGCCCTCGCCTGTGGGGGCCGGAAACGGTGTCACCCTATGCGACCTGCTTGTATTCGTGGATGAGGCCACCGAGCCGGTCATGCCGGGAGACTTCTGTGCTGTCGCTGGCTGATCGCGGTTCAGGTGCGGTCAGCGGGGTTGGTGGTCGTTGTCCGAGGGATCGGTGCGGCCGGTGTTGGCTGTAGTGCTGTGCGTATTCGCTGACGACGAGGTGGAGATGTCGTCGTCCGGTGATCAGAATACGGTCGGCGGCCTCGCGGCGGCATGATCCGATCCAGCGTTCTGCGATGGCGTTCATCCGGGGCACGTGGGGCAGTGTTGGAAGGATCCGTACGCCGATCGCCTGAAAGACGGCGTCGAAGCTGTCGGTGAAGTAGGCGCCGCGGTCCCGGATGAGGAACCTGATTGACTGGGCATGGTCGCCCAGGTCCATGAGGTAGTTCCGTGCTTGCTGGGTAACCCATGGGCCGGTGGGGTGTCGGGTGATGCCGGCGATGTGTACGCGGCGGGTGTCGTGCTCGATGAAGAACAGAACGAACCAGCGCCGCAAGAAGACCGTGTCGATATGGAACAGGTCTGTGGCCACGATCGCAGTGGCCTGCGCTTTGAGGAAGGCAGACCAGGAGCGGTCCGTGCGCTGCGGCGACGGGTCGATCCCGGCCTCCTTGAGGATCGACCAGACAGTCGAGGCGGCGATATTGCGTCCCAGGCCGACGAGCTCACCGTGGATGCGGCGGTATCCCCATCCGGGGTTCTCCCGCGCCAGACGCACGACCAGTTGCCGCAGCGCCACTGGTTTGGGTGGCCGACCCGGTCGACGGGCCGGGTAGGTCCACTTCCAGGCGATGAGCCGTGCGTGCCAGCGCAGGACCGATCGCGGAGTGACCAGCAAGGCCACCTGGTTGCGCCGCTGCTTGTTGACGAGTCGGAGCAGTGCCGCCATGACGGCCCTGTCGCTCCAGGAGAAGCGGGGCGGTGGCTGGGATCGCCGCGCGATGGCGAGTTGATGCCGGAGCATCAAGATCTCTGCGTCTTTCGCTGCACTCGAGCGAGCGAACAGGGCAAGCCATCGGAAGGTCTGGCAGACGAGCAGGTAGATCAGCCGTATCACCACGACCGGCATGCTGCCTCAGAACGGCTTGCGGCCTGCTGAGCTTTGACAGATCCCAACCAGCAGGTCATCCCGGGTGACATAATTCCCGGCACCTACAGGGCATGATCCCAGCAGACTGACCACACCCCGCTCACCTGGGGCGATGACTTTTCGAGCGGCACAAGATTCCCTGCTCGCCGCCCACCCCTGTAATCAACTCCGTTTGTTTCATTGACATTTCACTCAGAAGTCGTACGTTGGGAGCGCTCCCATGGCGCCTTTCAACTGGAAGGAGTTCCCCCCACATGCGCAAACAGAGCCCATTAACCGGGCGTTCCCGGTCGGCCCTCCGCCGGCCTCTCCAGGCGCTCGCCATGCTGTTCGCCGTGGTTGTCGGCGCACTGACCTGGTCGGCCCCCGCCCAGGCTCACGGCTCCGTCGTCGGCCCCGCCTCCCGCGCGTACCACTGCTGGGAAAGGTGGGGTAACGACCACATGAACCCGGCCATGCAGACCGAAGACCCCATGTGTTGGCAGGCCTTCCAGGCCAACCCCGACACCATGTGGAACTGGATGAGCGCGCTCCGCGACGGCCTCGGTGGCCAGTTCCAGTCGCAGACCCCCGACGGGACGCTCTGCAGCAACAACCTCTCGAGGAACGCCAGCCTGAACAAGCCCGGGCAGTGGAAGACGACCACCGTCGGCAACAACTTCTCGGTCCACGTGCACGACCAGGCGTCCCACGGTGCCGACTACTTCACGGCCTACGTGAGCAAGCAGGGCTTCGACCCCAAGACCCAGACCCTGGGCTGGGGCAACCTCGACTTCATCACGCAGACCGGCCGCTTCGGCCCGGCGACGGACTACACGTTCAACGTCAGCACCTCCGGCTACACCGGACACCACATCCTGTTCGTGATCTGGCAGGCCTCGCACCTCGACCAGGCCTACATGTGGTGCAGCGACGTGAACTTCGGCTGAGCAGGGGAGCGCCGCACACGGCACCGGTCTCTGCCGGGCGCCGGTAACCCGCCGCCCGGCCGGCCGAGCTCCGTCGGGGCAGGGGACCCATTTGGTCACCCTGCCCCGACGGGGCTCCCTTCGCTCCTGGCGTGAACGCGCCCGATCGCACGGCAGTCGCACGGTAGCCGGCTCCCCACCGTCTCGTCGTACGACTCCAGCACTCAACGGCCATTGAGACTCCCAGACCGTGGAGGCGGCGATCTTGATTCCCAGCGCTGCGAGTTCGCCGTGGATCCGTCGATATCCCCATGAGGTGTTCTCCCTGGCCAGCGCAGGACCGGGGCGCGTATCGATCGGATGGTGCGTGGGCGTCCGCGTCGCCTGGGTACGCAGGATGCGGCATGGCGCCGTCGTATGCCGAGGGCTGACTTGTCTGGATCGTCGATCAAATGGAGCAACGGGTGCGAGGGCCGTCAGTGTGGAGAGTGCCACCGTCACGTGAAGCCTGCCTGTGGGGTGGGTGCGTGTCAGCTTTCTGTGGGGTGTTGTTCGGGCCATGTGGTCTGGGTGGCGTGGTCGTGGAAGTCGGCTCGCAGGGTCAGTGCGCCGCCGAGGGC
>NZ_JBSFMM010000300.1:0-11354 GCF_053599555.1 Streptomyces sp. NPDC000941 | reverse complement strand
CGGCCGGCCCGCGCCCCGCCGGGGGCGGGCCCCGGGGCCGGGCCGGCCCCCCCCGCCCCCGGGATGACCGAGGTCACCCCCGGCTGCTGGACGACCCACCGCAGCGCGGTCTGCGCGGGCGTCGCCCCCTCGGGCGCCAGCTCCCCGAACTCCACCGCCGCCTCGACGCCCGCCGTGAAGTCCACACCCGAGAAGGTCTCGCCCTGGTCGAACATCTCGCCGTGGCGGTTGTACGTGCGGTGGTCGTTCTCGGAGAACACCGTGTCCTTGGTGTACCGGCCGGACAGCAGACCCGACGCCAGCGGCACCCGCGCGATGATCCCCACCCCGGCCGCGGCGGCCGCGGGCAGCACCCGCTCCAGCGGCTTGAGCCGGAACGGATTGAGAATGATCTGCACGCTCGCCGTCCCCGGGTGCTCGATCGCGGCCAACGCCTCCTCGCAGGTCTCCACGCTCACCCCGTACGCCGCCACACGCCCCCGGTCCACCAGCGTGTCCAGCGCGTCGAAGACGGCGGCGGAGGAGTGCACCGACGACGGCGGGCAGTGCAGCTGCACCAGATCCAGCGTGTCCACCCCGAGGTTGGCGCGCGAACGGTCCGTCCAGGCCAGGAAGTTGTCCAGCGTGTAGTTCTCCGCGACCTGCGGCATCCGTCGCCCCATCTTGGTCGCCACGAAGATCCGCGCGTCCGGGCGGCTTCGCAGATAGCGCCCGATGCGCTGCTCGCTGCGCCCGTCCCCGTACACATCGGCGGTGTCGAAGAAGGTCACCCCCGACTCGACGGCCGCGTCCAGCACCGCCAGCGCGTCGTCCTCGCCGACCTCGCCCCAGTCCGCGCCCAGCTGCCAGGTCCCAAGACCGACGACGGAGACCTTCCTGCCGATCCGGCCGAACTCACGCTGCTCCATGGTCCCTCTCTCTCCTGTGGTGCGGCTCACCGTACCGGCAGGTGTTCGAAGGCCGGTGGCCTAAGGAGCTCGAAATACTTGTCAAGTACCTACAAAAACAATATTTGACCTGCGGCGATTGCTGTCGAGGTACCTGGCAAGTAGGGTGTGAAGCATGTCAGCTCTCAATGTGGAATTCAGCGATCGGGAACTTGAGGACCTCCGCCAGATCGCCAAGGAGCGTGGCACCACGATGAAGGCCCTCGTCCGGGAGGCGACGGTCGCCGACATCGCCCGCCACCGCGCGCTGCAGGAAGGCGCGGAGGTGTTCCGGCGCTTCTTCGCGGACAACGCGCAGGCGTTCGCCGATGCGTTCCCGGATGATGAACACCGCCCCCACGACCCGGGACAGGCCGCCTGACCATGGCCCCGCTACTGCATATCGACGTCCCCTGGCTGCTGCAGCGCCATGAGGAGGTCATGCCGGAACAACCCTCCATCTCCGACTTCTCGGGACTGGTCGCCGCCGTGGCCCGGCATCGCGTCGACCCGCCACGCCTGGGCGTCGACCCGGACCCCGCGTGGCGCGCCGCGGCGCTGCTGCACACCATCGCGCTGCTCAGACCGCTCCCGGCGAGCAACGCGCGATTCGCCAGCGCCACGGCCGTCGCCTATATGCACGCCTCGGGCGAGGGCATCGATCCGCCGTACGGTGCGCTGATCGACCTGGTCCGCGACATCCTGTCCAGCAAGGCCGACGTCTACGACGCGGCGGGCCGCATCCGCTCCTGGCGGATCTGAACAGGTCCATACCGTTGCGTGTCAGCCGAGGTCGAACGCGTTGGGCAGCCCCAGCCGGTAGCGGGTCTCGTCGACGCGGCGCAGCGGCTCCAGCTCCGGCGGCTGGTACAGCGTCCAGATGGCGCACCGCGGGGCGGTCGAGCCCTCGGCGTCCAGAAGCGCGTTGACGGCCCGGCGGGCCGACTCGTTGGCGCCCTCCATCGTCGCCAGGTCCATGTCGGTGGCCACGTAGTCCCCGGCGAGGAAGAGATTGGGCGCGGCGGTGGCCGCGCTGGGGCGGTTGTACCAGGTGCCGGCCGGGTGGATCAGGAGTTGTTCACGGTTGCTGGGCGAGGGTCCACCGAGCCCTTCGACGGCCGGGTCCATGAACCACGAATGCACATCCGTATCGCGCAGCACCGTCCGTCCGGTGTCGTGCAGACTGTCCTTCAGCTGCGCCCAGATCTCGCGGACGACCTCCTCGCGGGTGCACTGCTTGGCGGTCTTCCCGTACAGGATGCCGGGCTTGTCCCATTCGGAGACGATGGTGGACAGGCAGTCGGTGACCTGCCCGTCCCCGTAGTCGGCGGGGAAGTCGCGCCCCTTCCAGAACTGCGCCTGTCCGATGGCGGTGATCGACCAGGGCGAGTCCACGCAGTCCACATGCCCGTTCAGGATCGGGGTGGGGGTGCGCAGATAGAACTGGACGCCGACCATCCAGTCCGTGCGCAGCTTGTCGCAGCGGGCGAGCTGCGGATCGGCGGCCCGCAGCGACGCGCCCCAGGTGGTGCGGGCGTGTTCGACGGGCAGCGCGCTGAGATAGTGGTCGGCGGTGGCGGTGCGGGTGGCGCCGGTGTCCGGGTCCTTCAGGCGCGCCCCGGTGATCCGCCCGCCCTCGTAACTCAACTCCGTCACCTCGGCGCCGAGCTCGAACCGCACACCCAGCGAGCGCAGATGTGTCTCCCACGGATCGATCCACGCCTCGCTGGTCGGTGCGTTCAGCACCCGGTCCGGCTCCCCGTCGTGGCCCCGCGCGAGGACGTTGTACACGAACGCCTGGAGGACGCGGGCGACGGTGCGGGTGCTGGCCTCCTCCGCCTTGGTGGCGACGATGTTACGGGTGATGCCGACGGCCAGCAGCCGCTGGTAGTCGTGCGACATCTTCTCGGCCTTGACGAAGTCCCACCACGGCACCCGCTCCCACTGCCCCTCGCGGCGCAGATCGCAGCTGGTCAGCTGGACCAGGACGCGGCCTGCGAAGTACGCGACCTCGGTGGCGGGCAGGCCGAGTGCGGTGTCCAGGAAACCGATGAGGAGTTGCAGCAACGCGTCGGGGGTGAGGGAGCTCGGATCGGGCGGTGCGGTCAGGGTGCGGAACGGCAGCCGCAGATCCGGGGTGCCGCCGTTGCGGGCGAACAACTCCTCGGTCGCGGCGACCAGGTTGTCCCGGCAGCCACCGGCGTTGCCGGGGAAGGGGATCCGGCGCAGGGTGTCGGGAAGATTCCGGTAGAAACCCGGGAAGAAGCGGAAGCCGTGCTCGCCGGGTAAGGCCCTGCGTCCACCGCTTCCGGTGCCGGGGACGTCCATGCTGCGGGCCTTGCCGCCGAGGATGCGGTTGCGCTCGTACACCGTGACCGAGAACCCCCGCTCGGCCAGCTCCTGCGCGGCGCTCAGCCCCGAGACACCGCCGCCGAGCACGGCGACGGTACGGGCCGCCTTGGGCGCGGCCGAGGCGGGGAGGGCCATCGTGGTGCCCAGCGCGAGGGCGCCGCCGGTGGTTCCCGCCGTGGCCAGGAACTGACGCCGTGTCCTGCTGTCGTTCTCCATCGCGACTCGCGACTCCTCCCCTTGACGCCGCCATCCAGGCATGACCACGTCACGCTACGCGGGGGTGGTCGGCGGGGGAAGACGGCTTACGCCCCGTCATCGGCTCGCCGTGCCCGGCAGGCGGCTCAGCGGAAGACGCCGGTGTGGCCCAGAGAGTAGCGGCCCGGCTGGGGAAAGACGGCCAGCCCGTGCGGGCCGCCGCCCACCGGGATCCGCGCCAGCAGCCGGCCGTCGCGGGTGGCGATCGCGTACACCTCGGAGTTGTAGCGGCCGGAGAGCCACAGCACCTTTCCGTCGGCGGACACCCCGCCCATATCGGGGCTGCCGCCGCCGGGCAGCCGCCAGCGCTCCACCAGCTTGCCGGTGGCGAGCGACAGGACCGAGATGGTGCCTTCGCCGCGGTTGGTGATGTACATACTGCGGGAGTCCCGGCTGATGTACAGACCGTGGGCGCCCTGGCCGGTGGGCAGCAGCCGGGGGCGGGTGAAGGCGTCCCCGTTCAGCACCCACACCCCGTCGGCCATCATGTCGGCGATGTACCAGGTCCGGCCGTCCGGTGAGATCTTCACGTCCTGCGGCATGGCGCCCACGAGCGGCAGCCGCTGCTGCCCGATCACCTTCATCCGGGCCGTGTCCACCTTCAGCAGCTCGCCGGAGAACTCGCAGGACACGATGAAGTAGCGGCCGTCGGGCGAGAAGTCCGCGTGGTTGACGCCGTAGCACGACACCGGCACCGACTTCACCACCCGCATGGTGTGCGCGTCCCGGAACACCAGCGCCCGGTCCGCGGAGGCCATCACCACCGCGTACTTGCCGTCGGGGGTGAAGTAGAGGTTGTACGGATCGTGGACGTCCACCGGGCGGCCGGTCTTCCCGGTGGCCGGGTCGATCGGGGTCAGGCTGTTGCCGAGGTCGTTGTTGACCCACAGCGTCTTCAGATCCCAGGAGGGCACGACGTGCTGCGGCTGGCTGCCGACCTGGAGGGTGCGGATCACCTTGTACGTCTTCGGGTCGATGACGCTGACCGTGTTGGACAGCGTGTTCGGCACGTACACCCGCGCCGGCAAGCCCTTGACCACCGGGGACAGCTTGCCCGGCCGGTCGGCCGCGTACAGGTCGTGCGGGTCGAGCGGCGGTGGCATCCCGGGCAGCAGCCGGGCGGCGGCGGCCTTCGAGGCCGCGGCCGACGCCGACGCGCCGGCCGTCCGCGACGGCTTCGTGCGCGTCGGCCGCGTCTGCTCGTCGGAGGCGGCACACGCTGAAGCCGCGGCGCACACCAGCAGCAGCGCCCCCGCCACCCGCAGCCGCACGGCCCGCCGCCGGGCCGGGGAGTGGCGCGCCACGGTGAGCGGCAGGGCCCGCGGACCGTCGGCGCGCGGGGCGGTCGCCTCGCCTTCCCGACGCCCGGGCGAGTGAGCCGAAGGGGCGCGGTCGCCCGCGCCGGAGGCGCTGATGTCACCGTGAAAGGGAGAGCGCGCGGAGGCCCTGAAACTGCGATCGCCACGCGGCGGAGCCGCAGATCGATACAGCCGGCTACCGCCGCGCGAGCGTCCGAGGCTGCGATCGATATGCGGCTGCCGCCGCGTGGTCGACCGTCGACAGGGGCTGTAGCGCCCCTGGGGGCACCTCCCAGCGGTAGCTGGGGGAGAACCGAGCCACAACAAAAACGCGCGGATCGGGCCACGGGCCACGGGATTCCTCCAGCGGTGGTGCGGGCGAAGACACGGGCGTGCCACGGAACGCGGCCTCCCGCCGGCCGGTACGGCCCGGCCGCGGTGGCCGCCCGGACCGGCCCGGCCGAGGCTCACACTGCCACCGTCGCGACCCGGCGGCGCGCCCCCGCATCCGACCGGGTGGCGGGCCTCCCCCGCGCGGGGGCATCACCGATCTCCCGGCCCTCTTCCGCCGATCCGCACCGCGCGGCGTAGGATCGCGCCCGGCAACGAGCGGAGCACCGGCAGCGAGCGGAGCACCGGGAGACAGAGGGGGCGGCATTGCGGTTCGGACTGCTGGGCACGGGTCACTGGGCGGCCGAGACCCAGGGCGCGGCCCTCGCCGCGCACCCCGAGGCGGAGCTGGTGGGCGTCTGGGGCCGGGACCCGGCCAAGGCGCGGGCGCTGGCCGAGCGGTACGGCATCCGGGCCTACGACCGGCCCGACGAGCTGATCGCCGACGTCGAGGCGGTCGCGGTGGCCCTGCCGCCGGACATCCAGGGCGACCTGGCGCTGCGCGCCGCGCGCGCCGGGCGCCATCTGCTGCTCGACAAGCCGCTCGCCTTCACCACCGAGGACGCCGATCGCGTGGTGGACGCCGCCGAGGAGCACGGGCTGGCCTCCGTGGTGTTCTTCACCCGCCGCTTCGCCCAGCCGGTGGAGGACTTCCTCACCCGTGCCGCGGCCGACGGAGGCTGGGACGGCGGCCGGGCGACGGCCTTCGCCTCGATCTTCCGGCCTGGCAACCCCTACGGGGGCTCCCCATGGCGGCGGGAGCGCGGCGGCCTGTGGGACGTCGGCCCGCACGCCCTGTCCGTCCTGCTGCCGGTGCTGGGCCCGGTCGCCGAGGTCACCGCGGTCGGCGGCCCGCGCGGGGCGGCACATGTGCTGCTGCGCCACCGCTCGGGCGCGGTCGGCACCCTCGCGCTCACCCTGGACGCCCGGCCCGCCGCCGTCGCGCACACCTGCGACTTCTACGGCGAACAGGGCGTGGCCGCCGTCCCCGACGCGGGGATCAGCCCCGTCGAGGCGTTCACCGCGGCCACGGACCGGCTGCTGCGAGGCGCCCGCACCGGCACCGGCGACCCCTGTGACGTGCGGTTCGGCCGCGAGGTCGTGGCCATCCTGGAGGCCGCCGACGCCTCCCGCCGCCTAGGCCGCACCGTCGCCCCGCGCTGAGCTTGCCGCCGGACTGCCACCCTTTCACCCCAGTGGTCGCCTACTTCGCCGCATAGACCGACGGCTGCGGGGGAACCGGGGGCCATGACCAAGCTCCGCCTCCCGGAGTCCGTCCGGGCCTGCCTGTTCGATCTCGACGGGGTGCTGACCCGCACCGCGGTGATCCACGCGGCGGCGTGGAAGGAGATGTTCGACGACTTCCTCCGGCGCCGCGAGGGCCCTGGCTTCCGCCCCTTCGACAAGGTCGACGACTACGACGAATACGTCGACGGGCGGCCCCGCGCCGACGGGGTGCGCACCTTCCTGGCGTCCCGGGGGATCGAGCTGCCCGAAGGGACGGACCAGGACCCGCCCGACGCGGACACGGTGCACGGCCTCGGCACCCGTAAGAACGCCCTGGTCCTGGAGAAGATCCGGGAGGAGGGGGTCGAGGCGTACCCGGGGTCGGTGCGCTTTGTCGAGGCGGTCCGCGCCGCGGGCCTGCGTACCGCGGTCGTCTCCTCGAGCGCCAACTGCCGCGATGTCCTGATCTCTGCGAAGATAGAACACCTCTTCGAGGTCCGTATCGACGGCGTGGTCGCCGCCGAGCGCGGGCTGGCGGGCAAACCGCGTCCGGACACCTTCCTGGAAGCCGCTCGCGACCTGGGCGTCGCCCCCGTGGCCGGCGCGGTGTTCGAGGACGCGCTGGCGGGCATGGAGGCCGGCCGCGGCGGGCGCTTCGGCTGTGTCGTGGGAGTCGACCGGGTCGGCCAGGGCGAGGCGCTGCGCGCCCACGGCGCGGACATCGTGGTGCTGGACCTCGCCGAGCTGCTGGAGGAGGACGCCTCGTGATCACCGATTCCTCATACGCCGTCGACCCCTGGATGCTGCGCGAGACCGAGCTCCACCTCGATGTGCTGCCACAGAGCGAGTCCGTCTTCGCGCTCTCCAACGGCCACGTCGGCTGGCGCGGCAATCTGGACGAAGGCGAGCCGCACGGCTGGCCCGGCTCCTATCTCAACGGCGTGCACGAGCTGCGCCCCCTGCCGTACGCCGAGGCCGGCTACGGCTACCCCGAGTCCGGCCAGACCATGATCAACATCACCAATGGCAAGATCATCAGGCTGCTGGTGGACGACGAGCCCTTCGACCTGCGCTACGGGCGGCTGCGCTCCCACGAGCGCATCCTCGATCTGCGCGGGGGGCTGCTGCACCGCACCTGCGAGTGGACCTCCCCCTCCGGCACCACCGTGAAGGTGCGCTCCACCAGGCTGGTCTCCCTCACCCAGCGGGCCATCGCCGCCGTCGCGTACGAGGTGGAGGCCGTGGACGCCGAGGTCCGGATGGTCATCCAGTCCGAACTGGTCGCCAACGAGCAACTCCCGCAGCGCGCCGGCGACCCCCGGGTCGCCGCGGCCCTGGAGTCCCCGCTGCTGCCCGAGGAGCACGACGCCCATGACATGCGGCTGCGCCTGATCCACTGCACCGAGGCGAGCCGGCTGCGGGTCGCCGCCGCCGCCGACCACTTCATCAGCGGGCCGCCGCCCACCCGCACCTCGAGCGAGAGCAGCGAGGACGTCGCCCGCCTCACCGTCACCTCGGTGCTCAAACCGGGCGAGGTGCTGCGGCTGGAGAAGCTGGTCGCCTACGGCTGGTCCGGCGCCCGCTCGCTGCCCGCCGTCCGGGACCAGGTGGAGGCCGCGCTGGCCGGCGCCGCGAGCACCGGCTGGCAGGGCCTGGTGGACCAGCAGCGGGGCTGGCTCGAGGGCTTCTGGAGCCGCGCGGACGTCGAGGTCGAGGGTGACGCCGAGATCCAGCAGGCGGTGCGCTTCGCCCTCTTCCACGTGTTGCAGGCCGGGGCCCGCGCGGAGGAGCGGGCGATCCCCGCCAAGGGCCTCACCGGGGCGGGCTACGACGGACACTCCTTCTGGGACACCGACACCTTCGTGCTGCCGCTGCTCACGTACACCTTTCCCGAATCCGTCGCCGAGGCGCTGCGCTGGCGGCAGTCCACGCTGCCCGCCGCCCGGGAGCGGGCCCGCCAGCTCGGCCACCACGGCGCCGCCTTCCCCTGGCGCACCATCGAAGGGTCCGAGTGCTCCGGGTACTGGCCGGCCGGCACGGCGGCCTTCCACGTCAACGCCGATGTGGCCGACGCCGTGGTGCGCTACGTCTCGGCCACCGGCGACGAGGAGTTCGAACGCGAGAGCGCGGTCGAGCTGCTGGTGGAAACCGCCCGGCTGTGGCGTTCGCTGGGCCACCACGACCACCACGGCCGCTTCCACATCGACGGGGTGACCGGCCCCGACGAGTACAGCGCGCTCGGCGACGACAACGTCTACACCAACCTCATGGCCCAGTCGAACCTGCGCGCCGCCGCGGACGTCGTCGAGCGCCACCCGGCGAAGGGCGCCGTACTGGGGGTGGACGACGAGGAGGCCGCGGCATGGCGGGACGCCGCCGAGGCCATGACGATCCCGTACAACAAGACCCTGGGCGTCCATGAGCAGTCGGCCGACTTCACCGACCACCAGGTGTGGGAGTTCGAGAGCACCCACCCCGACCAGTACCCGTTGATGCTGCACTTCCCCTACTTCGACCTGTACCGCAAGCAGGTCGTCAAGCAGGCCGACCTGGTGCTGGCGATGTATCTGCGCGGCGATGCCTTCACCGAGGAGCAGAAGGCGCGCGACTTCGCGTACTACGAGGCGCTGACCGTCCGCGACTCCTCCCTGTCCGCCTGCGCCCAGGCCGTCATGGCCGCCGAGGTGGGCCATCTGCGCCTGGCCTACGACTACTTGGGCGAAGCCGCCCTGATGGACCTCAGGGACCTGGAGCACAACACCCGCGACGGACTGCACATCGCCTCGCTGGCCGGCACCTGGATCGCGCTGGTCGCCGGATTCGGCGGGATGCGCCACAGCGACGGCAGCCTCAACTTCTCGCCCAAGCTGCCGGAGAAACTGGCCCGGCTGGCCTTCACCGTCCAGGTGCTGGGCAGGTGCCTGCGGGTGGAGATCACCGACGCCACCGCCACCTACACCATGGTGCGCGGCGCCCCGCTGGAGATCCGCCACTACGGGCGCCCGCTCACCGTCACCGAGAAGTCGCCGCAGACCCGTAAGGTCCCCGAGCCCACCGCCCGCCCCGAACCGCGCCAGCCCCCCGGCCGCCGCCCCGACCGCCGCGCCTGAGGGCCGAGCGCCGACCGTCCGGGGCGGTCGCCCCAAATGGGTCCCGCAGAAAGGGCTTTTGCTCTTTCGGGCGGGTGGCATGGGGTGCCAGACTTCTCAGGTGCCCGACTTTGACATGCTCGTGATCGGATCCGGCCCGGGTGGCCAGAAAGCTGCCATCGCCGCGGCGAAGCTCGGCCGCAGCGTGGCCGTCGTCGACCGTCCGGACATGGTCGGCGGCGTCTCCATACACACCGGGACCGTCCCCTCCAAAACCCTGCGGGAGGCGGTGCTCTACCTCACCGGACTGACGCAGCGCGATCTGTACGGCCAGAGCTACCGCCTCAAGGACGAGATCACCGTCGCCGATCTGACGGCTCGTACCCAGCATGTGGTCAGCCGCGAAGTGGACGTCATCCGCAGCCAGTTGGCCCGCAACCGGGTCGCGGTGTTCGCCGGCGTCGGACGCTTCGTGGACGACCACACCGTCGCCGTACGCGACGCCGACGGCCATGAACAGCTGCTGACCGCCGGCCATATCGTGATCGCCACGGGCACCCGCCCGGCGCGCCCGGCGTCCGTGGAGTTCGATGAACGGACGATCATGGACTCCGACAGCGTCCTGAACATGGAGCGGGTGCCGCGCTCCATGGTCATCGTGGGCGCGGGGGTGATCGGCATCGAATACGCGTCCATGTTCGCCGCCCTGGGCAGCAAGGTCACGGTGGTCGAGCAGCGCGAGGGCATGCTGGACTTCTGCGATGTCGAAGTGGTCGAGGCACTGAAGTACCGGCTGCGGGACCTGGCCGTCACCTTCCGCTTCGGCGAGACGGTGGCGGCGGTCGAGCGCCACGCCCGCGGCGCCCTGACCGTGCTGGAGAGCGGGAAGAAGATCCCCGCCGACGCGGTGATGTACTCCGCCGGACGCCAGGGGCTGACCGACGACCTCGACCTCGGCAAGGCGGGCCTCACGGCCGACCGGCGGGGCCGGATCACGGTGGACGAGCACTACCGCACGGCCGTGCCGCACATCTACGCGGTCGGCGACGTGATCGGCTTCCCCGCGCTCGCCGCCACCTCGATGGAGCAGGGCCGCAGCGCCGCGTACCACGCCTGCGACGAGCCGGTGAACCCCATCCACGACCTGCAGCCCATCGGCATCTACAGCATCCCCGAGATCAGCTTCATCGGCCGCACCGAGGATCAGCTCACCGATGCGTGTGTGCCGTTCGAGGTCGGCGTCTCGCGCTACCGCGAGCTGGCCCGCGGCCAGATCGTCGGCGACTCGCACGGCATGCTGAAGCTGCTGGTGTCCCCGGAGGACCGGCGGCTGCTGGGGGTGCACTGCTTCGGCACCGGCGCGACCGAGCTGATCCACATCGGCCAGGCGGTGATGGGCTGCGGCGGTACCGTCGACTACCTGGTCGACGCGGTGTTCAACTATCCGACCTTCGCCGAGTCCTACAAGGTCGCCGCCCTGGACGCGACGAACAAGATGCGGGAGATCGACCACCTTGGGGACTGAAGCCCCCGCTGTCAGTGCCCGGGCGCACACTGGAGGCATGTGCCGCAGCATCAAGACACTCCGCCCGCCCATGACGCCCGAGCTCCACGACGAGGACATCGAGGCGGCTGCCCTGCAGTACGTCCGCAAGGTGTCCGGGTTCCGCGCGCCCGCCGCCCATAACCGTGAGGTCTTCGACCAGGCCGTCGAGGCGGTGGCCGAGGCCACCCGCAAGCTCCTCGACGGACTCGAGGTGCGCGGAAGCGGCGGTCGCGCGAGCTGAGCTCGCCGAGCCGTGGCGCCCCACCCGCCG
>NZ_JBSFMM010000299.1:0-11446 GCF_053599555.1 Streptomyces sp. NPDC000941 | reverse complement strand
CCCTCGCTGCGCGCCGCGCTGCTCTGGGCGGGCCCCCACACCGGCGTCGCGGCCCACACCGATTTACACTCCTACGGGGCCCCGGACACTGTCCGGGCCCGCTTCGTCTTCTCGCTCAGTGCCGACCTCAGTGCCGACCTCAGTGCCGACCCCGGGGGTGTCAGCCCGCGGCGAGCCGCCGCTTGACCGCGGCGGCCACCCGGCCGCCCTCGGCCCGGCCCGCGACCTTCGGGTTCACGATCTTCATCACGGCGCCCATGGCCCGCGGCCCCTGCGCACCACCCGCCGCGGCCTCCTGTACGGCCTCCGCCACCAGCGCGTCCAGCTCCTCGTCCGTGAGCTGCTTGGGCAGATACTCGGCGAGCACCACGCCCTCGGCCTGCTCCCGCTCGGCCTGCTCGGCCCGCCCGCCCTGCGCGAACGCCTCAGCCGCCTCGCGCCGCTTCTTGGCCTCGCGCGCGATGATCTTCTCCACCTCGGCATCGGACAGCTCCCGGGCGGTCTCGCCCGCGACCTCTTCCTTCTGGATCGCGGTGAGGGTCAGCCGGAGCGTAGAGGAGCGCAGCTCGTCACGCGTCTTGATCGCTGCGGTGAGATCGTCCCGCAGCCTGGACTTGAGCGTGGTGGTCATGTCGTCGAGTCTGCCAGCCCTGGCCGGGAATCACCCGAAGATTTCTCGCCCGGCCTCGGTCTGCGACCATGGTGACCATGCGCGCGCGATACGGAGTACCCCTGGGAATCACGGCGGTCGGCGCCGCCGGCCTCGTCTATGCCGCCGGCTTCGAGGTCCGGTCCTTCCGCCTCCGACGGGTGACCGTCCCCGTACTGCCACGCGGTATGCGGCCGCTGCGCGTCCTCCAGGTCTCCGACATCCACATGGTCAGCGGCCAGCGCAAGAAGCAGCGCTGGCTCCAGTCCCTCGCCGGGCTCCGCCCCGATTTCGTCATCAACACGGGCGACAACCTCTCCGACCCCGAGGGCGTCCCCGAGACGCTGGACGCGCTCGGCCCGCTCATGGAGTTCCCGGGCGCGTACGTCTTCGGCTCCAACGACTACTACGGCCCCAAGCCGCGCAACCCCGCCCGCTATCTGGTGGAGAAGGCGCACGGCAAGCACGGCCTGAACGGCAATCCCCCCGTGGTCGGCGCGATCCACAACCCCTGGAAAGAGCTGCGCGACGCCTTCGACGCGGCCGGCTGGGTCAATCTGTCCAACGCCCGCGGCCGGCTGAAGCTGGACGACGTGGAGATCGCCATGACCGGCCTGGACGACCCCCACATCAAGCGCGACCGCTACGGCGAGGTGGCCGGCGGCCCCGAATCGGACGCCGACCTCTCCCTGGCCGTCGTCCACGCGCCCTACCTGCGCGTCCTCGACGCCTTCACCGCCGACCGCTACCCCCTGATCCTCGCCGGCCACACCCACGGCGGCCAGCTGTGCATCCCCTTCTACGGCGCCCTCGTCACCAACTGCGACCTGGACGCCCGCCGCGTCAAGGGCCTCTCCACCCACCACGCCGCCGGCCACACCTCCTACCTCCATGTCTCCGCCGGCTGCGGCACCAACCGCTACACCCCGGTCCGCTTCGCCTGCCCCCCCGAGGCCACCCTCCTCACCCTCACCCCACCCACCCCCTGACCCCCTCCAGCCACCCCGGCCGCTCCCCCGGCACCTCCCCGACACCCGAGCGGCCGGGCTCACCCCGCCCCGACCTGCGAGACCGCGAAAACCGGATTTCGTCTCTGGGCACGGGTCCGCTAAAGTAGAGCTCGTTGCTTCGGGGTGTAGCGCAGCTTGGCAGCGCGCTTCGTTCGGGACGAAGAGGTCGTGGGTTCAAATCCCGCCACCCCGACACATGACAGAGGGCCTGGTGCGAAAGTTGCACCAGGCCCTCTGTCATGTCTGAAGCATGCCTGAAGCAGCGGGCGTCAGCGCGGCGGTCAGCGCAGGGCGGCCTCGCCCGCTTGGACGGCGTGCATGGCGCGCTCGATGGTCGCCTGGTTTTCGCCGACCGGAGCCACGTAGTCGAGGACGTCGCGCGCGGCGGCCTCGCCGAGCGCTCGGGTGATCACCCATGTGGCGAGGTATTGCGATGACAGGCAGCCGCCCGCCGTGGCGATGTTCCCCTCGGCATGGAAGGGGGCGTCCAGCACGGTGACGTCGCAGGCTTCGACAAAGGGCCTGCTCTTCATGTCCGTACAGGCGGGCATGGCGTCGAGCAGCCCGAGGCGGGCGAGCACCAGCGCGCCGGAGCACTGCGAACCGATCAGCTGTCGCGCGGGGTCGAGCGGCAGCCTGGAGAGCAGCCGCTCGTCGGCGACCACCTCACGCGCCTTCACCCCGCTGCCGATCAGCACGACGTCGGCTCCGGTCACGAACTCCATGGGGCGCTGGCCGGTCACCTCGACGCCGTTCATGGACGTGACGACCGGGGTCGGCGTCGTGATGAAGGCCTCCAAGCCGTCCTTGCGGCACCGGTTGATGAGTGCGGAGGCGATGAAGCTGTCGAGCTCGTTGAATCCGTCGAAGGTGACCACCGCTACCTGCATGACATCCCCTCAAATTACTGAAGTGGAAGGCCAGATTCTCAGGCGCCCGGTGCCCGGGTCGCGGGCCAATCGGCGGTCGGTGGCTCGCTCGTTCAGGAGTCAGGCCGAGATGAGCCGAAGGATCGCGGTGCCGTCCGCCCCCGCCACCACCTGGAGTACGACCGCTCCGGCCACCTTGTCCGGCGGCGGTCCCCCCATCCCGCACGAACTGCTGCTGCCACCGCTGCGGAAGACGGCGACGCAGCCGCTGCCATCGCCGCTCGCCCCTCCGCTCGTCTTGCTGTTCCCCGAGGTCACCTTGTAGTCGACCGCGTTCTTGCCGACCTTCGTCAGGGCCAGCTCCGCCGGACCGTCCGGGAGCTTGATACGGATCGTCACCGGCTTGGTCACCGCGATCTCGCAGTTCCCGTCGGTGCACGCCTCGGGGTTGCTCCCGTCGGCCGCGGTCACTGCCGGGGACGGGGTGGACGTGGTGGGAGAGGGGCTGTGCGAGGCATGGGAAGCCGAGGGTTTGGCGGTGTCGGTGCCCTCGTCCGAGTCGCCGCATCCCGCCGCGGCCAGCGCGGTGACCGTGGCCAGCAGGACGCGGCCGGCCGCACGTCGCGTGCGCCCCACCGTGGTCGGATCCGACATGGCATGCCGCCCTTCACATCTCATCCGGAGTCGGTAGTCGCTGGTCGGGAATCCGGAGCCAGGCAGCGAGCTTACGGTCCGGCGATCGGGAGGGGTCCCCACGCAATGCCCGCACACTCGGCCATTGACGCCATCGTCAGCACCAGCCCTGCGCGGGCACAGGCTCAGGGGCCGGCTTCGCGGGATTCCGCGCTGTCCCGTTCCGCGTCGTGCAACGACTCCGCGTCGTGCAACGACTCCGCCTTGTACGACGACTCCGCCTCGTCCCACGATTTCGTCGCCTCCGTGGTCGTCGTCGCCGACGCCGCGATGCTGAAGAGTCCGCCCTCCGGGTCGCGGAGGGCCGCGATACGGCCGTACGGGGTGTCGGCCGGGGCGGAGATGATGCCGCCGCCGAGGGCGGTGGCCTGGGCGGCGACGCGGTCGACGTCGTCGACGCAGAAGTAGACGTGCCAGCGGGGGCGGACGTTGGGGTCGGGGGTGGCCTCCAGGGCGCCGCCGCGCAGGCCCGCGACGGCTTTGCCGTCGATGTGCAGGACCACGCGGTCGTGCTCGAAGCGGACGTCGCAGCGGTCCTGGCCCTGGGCGTCCCAGCCGAAGACGTGGCCGTAGAAGAGCGCGGCCTCGAAGGCGTCGCGGGTACGCAGTTCGAGCCAGACCGGGGCGCCCGGTCTGCGCTCGCCCCACCAGGCGGAGGTGAGCTCGCCCTCCCAGATGCCGAAGATGGCGCCGTCCGGGTCGGCCGCCCAGGCCACCCGGCCGCTGCCGAACTCCAGCGGCCCGACCGCGACGGTGCCGCCACGCTCCCGCGCGCGCCAGGCGATCTCGTCGGCGCTGTCGGCCGCGAAGTAGGTGGTCCAGGTGACGGGGAGGGTCACACCGGTCGCGGCCGGGACGCCCATGCCGACGGTCGGGGCGCCGTCCGGGGTGAACGCGATGGTGTAGCGGCCGTGGCCGTGGCGGCTGGGGCGGAAGTGCCAGCCGAAGAGGTCGCCGTAGAAGGTCTGGGCGCGGTCCAGGTCGGTCGCCATGTGGCTCACCCAGCACGGCGCGCCTTGGACGGCGCGGAATCGCTCCCGCCGCTCCCGCCTCTCCACGCCCGCTCACCTCACTCCGCCTCCGCGTGCGCGGACTGGTTGTCCTCACCGCCCGCGCGCGGAGCGGTTGCCGATCCGCGTGCGCGCAGCCCTCACCGTTCGCACATGATGCCCGATAGCTCCACTTTCCTCCGTTTTTCCAGGGCGCGCCACCTCGGCCGAGCGCCGGGGCGTACGCCGGGCGGTGCGCCGACGCACCCACTGTGGCGCATCACACCAAGTGCGCCACGGAACGCATTACGGACACCCGGCCAAAGCAGGGCAGTATTGCGGCCATGTCGAATCTCCGCTCAAACATCGTCGGCTGGCTGGGTCGCAAGTACTTTTCGAGAATTCAGAAGTCCGGGTTCGATCTGTCCAAGATGTCGTTTTTGCCGAGCGCCACGCTGGCCCCGCTGCGACGCAATGGCCTGGACCCCCTGGACGAATTGGCCCGTACTCGGGCAAAGGAGCCCATAAGCAAGCTTCCACTGCCTTTCGGAATGAAGGGCTGGCTTGTCACCGGATACGACGAGACCAAGGCCGTACTGGGCCGGGTGAACGGATTCAGCTCCGATTTCACCAACCTCGCGGAGAAGAACATCGGCATCGCCCCACAGCAGAATCCAGGCGGCCTCGGCTTCAGCGATCCACCGACACATACGAGACTGCGCCGCCTGCTGACGCCGGAGTTCACCATGCGCCGGCTCAGCAGGCTCACTCCGCGTATCCACTCCATCGTCGAGGAGCGGCTCGACGAGATGGCCGCGATGGGCGCGGCCGGGGAACCGGTCGATCTGGTGCAGTCCTTCGCCCTCCCCATCCCCTCCCTGGTCATCTGCGAACTGCTCGGCGTGCCGTACGAGGACCGGGAGGACTTCCAGCAGCTGAGCTTGGCGCGATTCGATCTGTTCGACGGGGCCGACACCTCGTTCGGCGCGATATCCGACTCGCTTTCGTATCTGCTCGACATCGTCAAGAAGCAGCGCGAGTCGCCCGGCGACGGGCTGCTCGGGATGCTGGTGAAAGAGCACGGGGACAAGATCGACGACCAGGAGCTGGCCGGGCTGGCCGACGGGGTGCTCACCGGCGGCTTCGAGACGACCGCGAGCATGCTGGCGCTCGGCACGCTGGTACTGCTCCGCAACCCCGAGCAATTCGCGGAGATCCGCGACAACGACGACGTGGTCGACCGGTACGTCGAGGAGCTGCTGCGCTACCTCACGGTCGTCCAGGTGGCCTTCCCCCGGTTCGCCAAAGAGGACATGGAGATCGCCGGTACGAAGATCTCCAGCGGCGATCTCGTGCTGTGCTCGCTGAGCGGGGCCAACCGCGAGGAGAAGCTCGGCCCGGACATGGAGCGGTTCGATCCGCACCGGCAGACCCCGTCCCACCTCGCCTTCGGCCATGGCATCCACCGGTGCATCGGCGCCGAGCTCGCCAAGATGGAGCTGCGCGCGGCCTACCCCGCCCTGGTGCGGCGGTTCCCGGAGATGCGGCTGGCCGTCCCGCAGGAGAAGCTCGCGTTCCGGAAGCTGTCCATCGTGTACGGCGTCGAGGCGCTGCCGGTGACGCTGAAGAAGTAGCCCGCCCCGACAGCCCTCATGAGGCCCTCATAGGAACTCATAAGGCCCTCATGCACACTGGATCATCTGCCGGGTGCCCCGCGTGGGCGCCCGGCGGGGCGCTTGTGGCGGAGCCCGGCAGGGCAGGGCGACAGGACTGGGCAGGGCAGCGGGGTGGGGCGGCAGGGTGGGGAGGCGGCTCAGCGGTACGGGTCGTCCCGGCCTGGGTCCGTGCGCCCGCCGGGGTCCCTGCCCCCATCCGGCAGGTCGTCATACTTGAGACTCCCAGGGCCGTCCACGAGCTGGCGGTGCATGACCGAACTGCTGCCCCGCAGGTCGAATTCCTGGGCCAGCCCGGTCCGGTGGAGCCGGCCCATCTCCTCATCCGAGAAAGTGACCCCGGCTATCTCGGTCTCCTTTCCGGAATCCCAGTTGTAGCGGTCCCACGCGTTGAGCTGGTAGTCGAGGCCCACGTGGGGCTTTCCGTCGGCCCCGGGCGTCACCGTGACCACACCGCTGACATTCGTCATGACCGAGCCGACAGCCAGGTACCAGTTCTCATTGCCCGACCGGCTGAAGCGATGGGGACTGTTCACGGTCTCCACCGGGATGGCGACCGGCCTGCCGCCGCTCTTCTTGAATTCCGCCAGCCCCGCCTCGCGCCATTTGTCCTCGTAGTCCACGAGGGCGTTGATAGTCGTGCCGCGAAACGCGTCGTCGCCTTTCATCATCTCATCGATGGGCAAATCCAACGTCGTGCCGGAATTATCCAGGTAATGCATCAGATTCCGCGCGGCGGCGTCCATCCCCGCCAGCGAGGCACCCTCCGCCAGCATCTTGGCCTTCTCCAGGGTGACCCGCTCGCCGAAACCGGGGGACTCGACACCGTGCCGGCCCGACCCCGCGTCCGGGGAGATCTGCCTGATCCGCGGGGACAGGACCCCCGCCGCCACGAGGTCGTCCTTGTGGGCCGCCCAGAGCTCGGCGCGCGACGACGAGCTCAGGGACTCCCACAACCGACGCAACTGTGCGCGCTGCTGTGGCGTCGCCTTGTCCCCCAACGAGGCCAGCTCGACCGCGCGGGGCGCCATGTCCTCATCGAGTGAGGTGTAGACGGCGTGCCCGGCGTCGTGCCGGTCCTGGCCATGGCTGGCACGCAGGGCGCGGCAGACGGCGGCGTCGATCTCCGCGGCGTAGGTGACCAGCCCCGTGATGGTGTCGGCGTACCACTTGATCAGGTCATGGGTGCGCTGGCTGTCGCTGTCGATGTTGCACAGCATCTCGGACACCCGCACCGAACCGTCACCCGAGTCCTTAACCAACAGTCCGGGCTTCTCCTTGGCCGCGTCGGAGGCCAGTTTTCTCGCCCGCAGCTGAATGTCCCGCAGCTCGATGCTCGCATCGTCCAGGACGCTCCAGATGCTCTTCGCCTCCCGGTGCAGATCCCGGAGCTCCTTCGCCGTCTTGCGGACGAATTCCCGGGTCACCGTGGCATTGAGACCGGCCCATTTCGCGGCGTCCGACTTCCGCACCAAGCCCCGGTCGGCATCCGTCCGGAGCCTTTCGAGACCGCTCACCACGGTCTTCCAGTCGGCGACCGCCGCGGCCAGCTTCCCGAGGTCCATTTCGAGGAGATTCGTATAGGTGAACGCCGCCACGTTTCTCAGCCCCCGTATCACTCCGCGCCTCGCTTCACGCGGATCGCTTCACGCATACGGAGTGATCCGCACGTTAGCAAGGATCACGGCGATCGGCGCCGGTCCGATCGGGTTTGATGGGGGGATGAGTGATGCACAGACCATCCCCGATCGGCCCGATCAACCCGATCAGCCCGATTGGGAGAAGCGCTTCCGGGCCCCGCGCGTCTCGCTGCCCGACTGGGCGGAGGACGCGCCGGACCGCGCGCTGTTCGTGTCCAACGCGACGGGGACGTACGAGCTGTACGCATGGGACCGGGCGACCGGAGCGCAGCGCCAGGTGACCGACCGGCCGAACGGTACGACGGACGGGGTGCTCTCCCCGGACGGCCAGTGGATCTGGTGGTTCTCGGACACCGACGGCGACGAGTTCGGGGTGTGGAAGCGCCAGCCGTTCACCCCGGGCGAGGGAGCGAAGGCGGCCAAGGGGGACGGGGCGGCCGGCGAGGCCAAGGAGGCCAGTGAGACCAGGGAGGCAAGTGAGGCCAGTGAGGCCAAGGAGGAGAGCGCGGCGGACGAGCCCGCGACGCCCGGCCTCGACCCCTCCTACCCGGCCGGCCTGGCGCTCGGCCGGGACGGCACCGCGGTCGTCGGGCGGTCCACGGACGAGGACGGCTCCACCATCCACGTCGTACGGCCCGGGGCCGCGCCCCAGGAGATCTACCGCCACCGGGAGTCGGCCGGGGTGGGCGACCTGTCGTACGACGGGACGCTGATCGCCGTCGAGCACACCGAGCACGGCGACGCCATGCACTCGGCCATCCGGGTCGTACGGCTGGACGGCACGCCCGTCGCGGAGCTGGACGACACCAAGGGCGGCACGGAGGAGCTGGGCCTGGCCGTCATGGGGTTCGCACCGGTCGCCGGGGACAACCGGCTGCTGGTCGGCCACCAGCGGCGGGGCCGCTGGGAGCCCATGGTGTGGGACCCGGCGAGCGGCGTGGAGACGGCGCTGGCCATCGACCTGCCCGGGGACGTCGGCGCCGACTGGGTGCCGGACGGGACGGCGCTGCTGGTCGAGCACAGCTACCAGGCGCGCAGCGAGCTGTGGCGGTACGACCTCGCCTCCGGCGAGCTGACCCGCCTCGACACCCCGTCCGGCACCATCTCGGGGGCGACGGCGCGGCCGGACGGCACGGTCGAGTTCCTGTGGTCCTCGGCGGCCGAGCCGCCGCAGGTGCGGTCCACCAGCGGACGGGTGGTGCTCGACCCGCCGGGGCTACGGGCGCCCGGGTCGGTGCAGGTCACCGACGCCTGGGTGGCGGGGCCCGGCGGACAGGTGCACGCCCTGGTGCACAAGCCCGCGGGCGAGGGCCCCTTCCCGACCGTCTTCGACATCCATGGCGGGCCGACCTGGCACGACAGCGACGCCTTCGCGGCGGGCCCGGCGGCCTGGGTGGACCACGGCTTCGCGGTCGTACGGGTCAACTACCGCGGCTCGACCGGGTACGGGCGGGCGTGGACGGACGCGCTGAAGCACCGCGTCGGGCTGATCGAGCTGGAGGACATCGCGGCCGTGCGCCGGTGGGCGGTCGACTCGGGGCTCGCCGACCCCGAGCGGCTGGTGCTGGCCGGCGGCTCATGGGGCGGCTATCTGACGCTGCTGGGGCTCGGGACCCAGCCCGAGGCGTGGGCGCTGGGGCTCGCGGCGGTGCCGGTAGCGGACTATGTCACGGCGTACCACGACGAGATGGAGGCCCTGAAGGCGATGGACCGCACGCTGCTGGGCGGCACGCCGGAAGAGGTCCCCGAGCGTTTCGAGGCCTCCTCACCGATCACGTACGTGGACGCGGTACGCGCGCCGGTCTACATCTCGGCGGGGGTCAACGACCCGCGCTGCCCGATACGGCAGATCGAGAACTACGTGGAGCGGCTGGCCCGGCGCGACGCCCCGTACGAGGTGTACCGGTACGACGCGGGGCACGGCTCACTGGTGGTCGAGGAGCGGATCAAGCAGTTGCGCTTGGAGATCGAGTTCGCTCAGCGTCATCTTCCGCCCCGGCCGGATCAGCCGGAGCAGCGGCAGCCGGGGGCTCCGACGGGATGATCCCGAGCGCCAGGTCGCGCGCCGTCTCCGCCTCGCGGCGGAACAGCCGGAACCACATGAACACGACGAAGCCCGCGAAGACGAACCACTCTCCGGTGTAGCCGAGGTTCTGGAACGCCTTGAGATCGAGCCCGGTGCCCTCCGCCACGACCGGGGGCACCGGCTTCAGGGCTCCGGGGGCGGCGGTGGAGGTGATCCACGCGTCGTGCACCCCGTACGGCACGAGGTTCACCAGCGAGGCGGCGTTGATCATGCCCAGCTGGCCGCGCGGCAGCCCGCCCCTCGCCTGCACCCCTTTGCTGCCCGAGTACTCGGACGCCTGCAGCGTCCCGGTCACGGTCACCTCGCCGCCCGGGGGCGCGGGCACCTTGGCGGCGTCGGCCTTGTCGTCGGCGTCGCCGGGGAGCCAGCCCCGTACGACGGGCAGCGCCTTGCCGCCATCCGTACGCAGCAGCGTGAGCACGTAGAAGCCGTCGCGGTCGTCCAGCCGCCGGTCCGGGACGAGCAGTTGGTGCGCGGCGTCATAGCGCCCGGTCGCGGTGGCCGACCGCCCCACGGTCTGGTCGGTCACCGGCAGCAGCGAGCGCAGCGGCTCGGCGGTGTCTTCGGTGTCCGACGCCTTGTCCTGCTGCTTGTTGTGGGTCTCGACGCGCGCTTCGAAGCGGCTGAGCTGCCAGCTGCCCATGAAAAGACAGACCGGGATGGCCAGCACGGTGAAGACGTTGATCACCCACCAGCGGGGCGTCAGCAGAAACCGATACACACCCCAACGGTACGGGCCCGGCGCCGCGAGCCTGGCGCCGGGGCCTGATACCGGGGGCAGGCCGGTGCGGCTTACGCACCGACCCGCGCGGCTTACGCGCCGGCCCGTCCGGCTTACGCGCCGGCCCGTCCGGCTTACGCGCCGGCCAGGACCCCCGTGCGGTAGATCGTCCCCGCGCACGCGCCGCTGAGCGTCACACTCGCCGCGGCCGGCTCGCCGGCCTCGGGCGTATAGCTGAGCAGGACGCTTCCGGCCGGCTGCTCACCACCGTCACCGCCTCCCCCGCCGCTGCCACTGCCCGAGCCGTCGCCCGGACCGTCCGTGGGCCCGCCGTCCGCCCCGTCGGCCGAGTCCGGCGTGGGGTCGGGGGTCGGCGTGGTGCTGGTGTTGGAACAGCCGGAGGTGCCGCCGCCCGACTGCGGGATCCAGGCGAACTGCACCTCGTACACCTGGCCGGGCTTCAGGATGAGCTGGCCCGGCGCGGTGGACGGGTCGGGCAGACCGGTGGCCGCGTCGCCGGAGGTGTGGTCCACGACGAAGATCCGGGAGCTGTCCGCGCCGCCGACCGCGCTCGGACTGATGCTGCCGCCGCCCACGACCGTGCACGGGGTGCCGGAGATGTTCACAACCCGGAACGAGCCGTAGATCCGCCCCTCGGCGTCGGCCACCCCGGCCGTCCCGGAGGCGTTTCCGAGCTGGGGACGGGAACAGGTGGGCGAGGTGGCGTTCAGCGTGCTGGAGGGGTCGGGGGCCACGCCGCCCGAGTCGTCTTGCGGCTTCTTGGTCGGGTGGTCCTTCTTCCCGTCCTCGCCTTTGTCGCCCTTGTCCTCGCTCCCCTTGCCGGAGGGCGGGCTGGTCTCCTTCCCGCCGCTGCCCTCGCCGTGCTTGTCATGGCCGGGATCGGGGGTGCGCCGGCTGCTGCCGGCCATTTCAGGGCGAGCGTCCGAACCGCCGCTGCGGGCGACGTGGACCAGCGCGGGAAGCGCCGCACCGCCGAGCACCACCGCCGCCACGGCGCCGACCAGCGCCTGGCGGCGGCGTGGCCGAGGGTGGTCACGAAGTCGAGCTTGGGGACGAAGTTGCGGGGGGAGTGGCGCAGCACCATCAGCACTTTGC
>NZ_JBSFMM010000298.1:0-11467 GCF_053599555.1 Streptomyces sp. NPDC000941 | reverse complement strand
GCGAGTCGAAGCCCAGATCCTTGAACGCCCGGTCGCGCTCGATCGCCGCCACGCCGGAGTACCTGAGCACCGCGGCGACCTCGCCACGGACCAGGTCCAGTACGGCTGCGGGGCGATCCGCCGCGGCCAGCCCGGACAGCCGCTCCACGAGGGCGGACGCGGCCTGTGCGGTCTCCCGGCTGCCGGCGGTTCCCGCCTCGGCGAGCTCGCGATAGCCGGGCAGGTCGGACAGGACCGGGCTTGGACGTACTCCGGCGAACACGCGCAGAAACTCGGGCCGCTGGATGTCGGCGATGACGACCACCGCTTCCTGTCCGACAACGGCCCGGCTCAATGCGGAGATCGCCATCTCGGGTTCCAGGGCCGAAGTGCCGGTACGCCGCGTAAGGGCGTCGCCCCGGCCGTCGCCCGCCATGCCGCCACCGGCCCAGGCGCCCCAGGCCACCGAGGTGGCGGGCAGGCCCTGGGCGCGGCGCCGTTCCGCCAGCGCGTCCAGTACCGCGTTCGCGGCGGCGTAGTTCCCCTGTCCCGGGTTGCCCAGCGCGCCCGCAGCCGACGAGAACAGTGCGAACACCGCGAGGTCCACGTCCCGGGTCAGCCCGTCCAGGACGAGGGCGGACCGCACCTTGGACCGGAACACCGCCTCGAACCGCTCCGGCGTCAGCCCTTCCAACACCCCGTCGTCCAGCACACCCGCCGCATGCACCACACCTGTCAGCGGGCAGTCGTCGGGAACGGCGGCCAGCACGGCCGCCACCTCGTCCCGGTCGGAGACATCGCACGCCACCACCGAGACCCGCGCGCCCAGGGCCACCAGCTCGGACCGCAACTCGTCGGCGCCCGGGGCCTTTTCACCGCTACGACTGGCCAGCACCAGGTGTTCGGCGCCACTGCGCGCCAGCCAGCGGGCGACATGGCCGCCCAGCACCCCCGTACCGCCGGTCACCAACACCGTGCCCGACGGCTCCCAGGCCCCCTCCCCGGTCCCGGTCGGCGCCGCGACAAGTCGGCGGCCGAACACTCCGGACCTCCGGACCGCGATCTGGTCCTCGCCCTCGAACCCGGCCAGCATCGCGGCGAACCGCGATGCCACCCGCCCGTCCATGGCCTCCGGCAGATCGACCAGGCCGCCCCAGCGCTGTGGGTACTCCAGCGCCGCAACGCGACCAAGGCCCCACACCGCGGCCTGGACCGCATTCGTCACCCGCTCCGAACGCCCCACCGACACCGCGCCCCGGGTGACCGCCCACACCGGCGCGTCAACACCCGCGTCGCCCAGCGCCTGCAGCAGCGACGTCGTCAGCGCGACGCCCGCGGGTACGGCCGGACGCTCCGCCGCCGCCGACTCCAGCAGCGCCAGCAGCGACACCACGCCCGCAGGCGCCCCGGCGTCCGCCACGACCTCACGCAACCGCGCCGCCAGGGCCGTACGGTCCGTGTCACCGACCTCCAGCGGCACCACCCCGGCCCCCAGCGCGGCGACCACCGAGCACACCCACGGGTCCTCCGCCAGCCCCTCCGGCACCACGGCCAGCCAGGTGCCCGACACCACGCCTTCGGGCACACCGGTCAACGGCTTCCAGGTGACGCGGTGTCGCCACCCGTCCACGACCGACCGCTCCCGCCGCTGCCGGCGCCACGACGACAACGCCGGTACCAGGGATTCCAACGCCGCGCCGTCGACATCCAGGTCGGCCGCCAACGCGCCGAGGTCTTCCCGCTCCACCGCGGCCCAGAACTCCGCGTCCACCGGATCTACCGCACCGCCCGGTGCGGCCGCGGCGGCCTCGGGCCAGTACCGCTGGTGCTGAAACGCGTAGGTCGGCAGATCCACGCGCCGCGCCCCGGACCCGGCGAAGAACGCCGCCCAGTCCAGACGAGCCCCGGCGATGTGCAGCCGGGCCACCGCCTCGGTCAGAGCCTCCTCTTCGGTCCGGTCCTTGCGGAGCGCGGGGACGAGGGCCGGGGCGGTGGGTCGGCCACCCAGTGTCTCCTGGACCATGGCGGACAGCACGCTGTCGGGGCCGACCTCGAGGAAGGCGGACGCACCGGCCGCGATCATCACCGTCACCGCGTCGGCGAACCGCACCGGCTCCCGGACGTGCCGCACCCAGTACTCGGGGGAACACACCAGCTCGGCCGTGGCCGGCTCACCAGTCAGGTTCGATACGAACGGGATCTGCGGCGCCTCGTACGAGATCCCACGCGCGGCCTCGTCGTACTCGGCCAGCATCGGGTCCATCAACGGCGAATGGAACGCATGCGACACCCGCAGGCGGCGGGTCTTGCGGCCCTGCTCCTCGAACCGCGCCGCGATCTCCAGCACCGCGGCCTCGTCCCCGGCGATCACCACCGAGCGCGGTCCGTTGAGCGCGGCGATCGACACCCGCTCGCCCAGATACGGAACGACCTCGTCCTCGGCGGCCTGGAGGGACACCATCGCCCCACCGGACGGCAACTCCTGCATCAGCCGGGCCCGTGCCGCCACCAGGGCACACGCGTCCGCCAGCGAGAACACCCCGGCCACATGCGCCGCCGCGATCTCACCGATCGAATGCCCCGCCAGAGTGTCCGGCCGGACACCCCACGACTCGACCAGCCGGAACAGTGCCACCTCGATGGCGAACAGCGCGGGCTGCGTCCACCCCGTCTCGTCCAGCAGCGCCGCCTCCGGCGACCCGGGCTCGGCGAACACCACCTCCCGCAACGGGCGCGCCAACCGCTCGTCCAGGTGCTCGCACACCGCGTCGAACGCCTCGGCGAACGCCGGGAAGCGTGCGTACAACTCCCGCCCCATGCCCGGCCGTTGGGCACCCTGGCCGGAGAACAGCACCCCGAGCCCACCGTCCGGCCGGGCCACCCCCTGGAGCGCACCCGCCGTGGTCCGCCCGGCGAGCCAGGAGCTCAGCGACGTACGGAGGCCCGCAGCGTCCTCGGCCAGCACCGCCAGCCGGTGTTCGAAGCCCGACCGGGTGGTGGCCAGCGACAGCGCCACGTCCAGTGCGTCCGTCCGCGGCGCGCTGGACGTGGCGCCGTCGAGGAAGGACACGAGGCGGGCCGCCTGGGCGCGCAGCGCGGGTTCGGTTCTGCCGGACAGCACCCACGGCACCACGGCGGAGCGCCCGGCGGATGCGATCTCGGACTCGGACTCGGCCGGTGGGGCCTGCTCCAGGATGGTGTGCGCGTTGGTGCCGCTGACCCCGAACGAGGAGATCCCGGCGCGGCGCGGGCGCTCACCGTCCGGCCAGGCCACCGCCTCGGTCAGCAACCCGACCGCGCCCGCCGACCAGTCCACATGCGAAGAGGGGGCCGCCACATGCAAGGTGGCCGGGAGCACCCCGTGCCGCATCGCCATGACCATCTTGATGACACCGGCCACGCCCGCCGCCGCCTGCGTATGCCCGATGTTCGACTTCACCGACCCCAGCCACAGCGGCTGTTCGCGCTCCTGGCCGTACGTGGCCAGCAGCGCCTGTGCCTCGATGGGATCGCCCAGCTTCGTGCCCGTGCCGTGTGCCTCCACCGCGTCCACATCCGCGGTGGACAGCCCCGCGTTCTCCAGCGCCTGCCGGATCACCCGCTGCTGCGACGGACCGTTCGGCGCGGTGAAGCCGTTGGACGCGCCGTCCTGGTTGATCGCCGAGCCCCGTACCAGGGCGAGCACCTGATGTCCGTTGCGGCGCGCGTCCGTCAGCCGCTCCACCACCAGTACGCCGACACCCTCGGCCCAGCCCGTACCGTCCGCCGCCTCGGCGAACGACTTGCACCGGCCGTCGGCGGCCAGCCCGCCCTGGCGGCTGAACTCGATGAACGAGCCCGGAGTGGACATCACGGTCACACCGCCGACCAGCGCCAGCGAGCACTCCCCCGACCGCAGCGCCTGGGTGGCGAGGTGCAGGGCCACCAGCGAGGAGGAGCAGGCGGTGTCCACCGTGACAGCGGGGCCTTCGAGGCCGAGCGTGTAGGAGAGCCGTCCGGAGGCGGCACCGGCGCCCATGCCGGTGCCGACGTTGCCTTCCAGGTCGGTCAGGGAGTTCACGGTCAGATACGAGTAATCCTGGCCGCTCATGCCGACGAAAACCCCGGTACGGGAGCCCTTCAGCCGTATCGGATCGATCCCGGCCCGCTCCACCGCCTCCCAGGAGGTTTCCAGCAGCAGCCGCTGCTGCGGATCCATGGACAGCGCCTCGCGTGGCGAGATCCCGAAGAAACCGGGGTCGAAGTCGGCGACACCGTCGAGGAAACCGCCCTCCAGGGTGGCGCTGGCGCCCGGACGGCCGTCACCCGCGTCCAGCGCGTCCAGGTCCCAGCCGCGGTCGACGGGGAAACCGGAGATCGCCTCGCGGCCGTCGGCGACCAGTTCCCACAGCTCCTCCGGGGAACCCACCCCGCCCGGGAACCGGCAGCTCATTGCCACGATCGCGATCGGCTCCGTTGCCGCGGCAACGAGAGTCTGGTTCTGCCGACGCAGCCGCTCGGTCTCCTTCATGGAGGCTCGGAGCGCTTCGACGACCTTGTCGCTGGGCGTAGCCATGATCAACTCCGTAGTTCGGCATGGATCCGTGGACATCGCTCACGGGCGCAGCGCCGCGTGCGCGGTTTCCCAGTGCGCGCCGTCGAACCAATCGGCGTCCCTGGTTTCGAAGTGAAAGCGACGAGCCACTGGCAATCCCCTAGTCATTGCCGCAGCGCGCGTCAGACAGCAGCTCAGCGCCCCGGTGTCGGCCAACTACTGGGGATTTCTTTGGCCGTGTGCCGGTAGCAAAGAAGTCTGGCTGCCGATCGAGTACCGATCGCCTTGTTCGCGCGCTGCAACGCGCGAGCGCGCTCGGCATGCCTCCCGTCATCCAGCCCGCACCCGCGGAGGTGTTGATCGTGACCTCGTCCCGACGGCCGATCCTGTTTGTGAGTTCACCGGAGAGCGGGTTGTTCAACTCGCTGTTCACCATCGCCACCGAGTTGTCGCGGCGGGGGGTGCCGGATCTGTGGTTCGCCACCGACGAGAAGCGGCGTGCGGACATCGAGGGCATCAACGAGGACAGCCCGGTGCGCTTTGCCTCCCTGGGCGAGGTGGTGCCCGAGTTCTCCTCCCCCACCTGGGACGACGAGACGTATCGGCGTGTCACTCAGCCGTCGCGGTGGAAGGCCCACCGCGCGCTCGTGGAACACACCTTCAAACCGCAGCTGCGGGTCCCCAAGTACCGCGCTCTGGACGCGGTGGTGGATGAGGTCGAGCCCGCGCTGATGATCATCGACAGCGTGTCGTTCTTCGGTGTCGAGGTGGCCATCACCAGGAAGATCCCGTTCATGCTGAGCGTCCCCTTCCTGCCCAGCAACCTCTTCATGACCAGCCTGCGCTCCAACTTCCCCTCGGCACACTCCGGTCTGTCGCTCCACATGTCCTTCGCACAGCGGATGGCCAATCGCTGGTTCAAGATCCGCAAGGTGGCGATGTTCTTCAAGCCGAGCATGCTCAAGACGCTCGGCGCCTTCAACCAGGTGCGCAAGGACCTCGGCATCGCCCCCGAGGCGGCCAAGATGACCGCGCGGACCGACCTGGCCGAACAGATCCTGTGCTTCTCGGTCACCGGCCTGGAGTATCCGTTCCCGTTCTCCGACAACATGCGCCTGCTGGGCGCGATCGTGCCGCCACTGCCCGAGGCGCCGGACGACGGCGGGCTGTCCCGGTGGCTCGACGCCCGGGACTCGGTGGTCTACATGGGCTTCGGTACCGTCACCCGGCTGACCGCCGACCAGGTGCGCTCCCTGGTGGAGGTGGTCCGCCGGCTCGATGGGCGCCACGATGTGCTGTGGAAACTGCCCAAGGACCAGCAGCAGTTTCTGCCGCCGGACGGCGAGCTACCGGGCAATCTGCGGATCGAGAGCTGGGTGCCGTCCCAGCTCGATGTGCTGGCCCACCCGAACGTCAAGGTGTTCTTCACCCACGGCGGGGGCAACGGCTTCCACGAGGGCATCTACTTCGGCAAGCCGCTGGTGGTCCGGCCGCTGTGGATCGACTGCTACGACCAGGCCGTACGCGGCGCGGACAGCGGGGTCAGCCTGACGCTGGACCGGCCGCAGACCTTCGACGTCGACGATGTGGTCGACAAGCTGACGCGGGTGCTGAACGAGGCCTCGTTCCACGAGCGGGCCCGCCACTTTGCCCAGGTGCAGCGGGAGGCGGGCGGTTTGAACACCGCGGCCGATCTGATCCTCGGTTCCCCCGCGCTGAAGTAGCCATGCGTTGAAGTGACGACGCGCCGAAGTGACAACCGGCCGACACTCCTTGTCCGAACACCACCTACGTGGGAAGCGTGAAGATGGCAACCGCTGACGCAATTCCGATCGAGTTCCCGAGGCGGCAGCCAGGCCGTCTCTCCCCACCGGCGGAGTACGCCGGGCTGCGCTCGCAGGAGGGGCTGGTCAAGTCCTCACTGCCCAACGGCAGCACGGTGTGGCTCGTCACCCGCCACGAAGACGTACGGAATGTACTCACCGATCCCCGGATCAGCTCCAACCCGCTGCACGAGGGCTTTCCCAGCATGGGAAAGAACGGCACGGTGCCGCCGCCCGACCAGGTGCCCGGCTGGTTCGTCGCGTACGACCCGCCGGAGCACGGCCGGTTCCGCAAGGCGCTCATCCCGGAGTTCACGGTGCGGCGCATCAAGGAGATGCAGCCGGCCATCCAGCGCATCGTGGACAAGCTCATCGACGCCCTGCTCGAGGGCGGAAACTCCGCGGATCTGGTGGCCCAGTTCGCGCTGCCCGTGCCGTCGCTGGTCATCTGTGAGCTGCTGGGGGTGCCGTACTCCGACCATGAGTACTTCGAGTCCCGCACTCGCGTCCTGGTCACGTTCACCTCGACCGACGAGCAGCGGGAGAGCGCGGCCAAGGAGCTCATCACCTATCTGACCAAGCTGATCTCCATCAAGCACAAGTTCCCGGGCAACGATCTGATCAGCGGATTGCTGAAGAACGAGACGCTGACCGCCCAGGAGGTCTCCGGCATCGCGCTGCTGCTGCTGATCGCCGGCCATGAGACCACGGCCAACAACATCGCCCTCGGTGTGGTCATGCTGCTGCTGAACCGGGAGTGGATCGGGGATCCGCGCGCGGTCGAGGAGGCGCTGCGCTATCTGTCGGTCGCCGACCGGGTGGCGTTGCGGGTGGCGGTCGAGGACGTCGAGATCGGCGGTCAGCTGATCAAGGCCGGGGAGGGCATCGTGCCCCTGGGCGCGGCGGCCAACCATGACGAGAACGCCTTCGAGCGGGCCGACCAGTTCGATCCGGGCCGAACCGCCCGCCACCATGTGGCGTTCGGCTACGGCGTGCATCAGTGTCTCGGCCAGCACCTGGTCAGGTCCGAGATGGGGATCGCCTACCGGACGCTGTTCGAGCGGATTCCGACCCTGCGGCTCGCGGTGCCGCCCGAGGAACTGCCGTTCAAGGACGAAGGGATCCTGTTCGGCCTGCATGAACTGCCGGTCACCTGGTAGTTCCGACGGAGGTGAATACGTTGCGAATCAACGCGGACGCCGACCGCTGTGTCGGGGCGGGCCAGTGTGTGCTCGCCGCGCCGGACCTGTTCGACCAGGACGACGACGGCACCGTCACGGTGCTCGCGGAGCCCGGCGCGGCCACGAAGGACGCGGCCCGGGAGGCCGTCCACCTCTGCCCGTCCGGGGCCATCACCTTGGAGGAGGGGTGATGGCCCCGTTGGCTTCCTGGGTGTCTCGCCACGGCTCCTGACCTGAACGGCTTCTGACCTGAACGGCTTCTGACCGGACCTCGCGGCCCGGATGACGCGCTCCAGCCCCGCTGGCAGCCGTCGTCCGGGCCGCTTGCCATGTCCCGGGCCGCCGGTGGCCGTGGCGTGTCAGGGGACGCCGACGGACGGGGCGTGTCCGGGGGACGCCCGGCGGCACCGGCGGCATACGAGAGGCCCCCGGGCCCGTCCGCTCGACGGGCCCGGGGGCCGCCCCCGGCTTGCGGTCAGTGCTCGTTGCCGTCGAGCGCGGCCCTGACCAGGTCGTCCAGGTCCATCGCATCGATCGAGTCCCCCGGCGCCTGCTCCGCCGTCGCCGCCGGATGGCCGGCCAGTTGGAGCAGCGGCTCGAGCAGCCCGACCTCCCGCAGCCGGGCGAGGGGTACGGAGGTCAGCAGCGCCCGGATCTCGTTCTCCCGCTCGTCGGCGGGCGAACCACCGGCCGTTTCGGGTACGAGCTCCCGCAGCACATGCTCGGCGAGGGCGGCGGGCGTGGGGTGGTCGAAGACGAGCGTGGCGGGCAGGCTCAGCCCGGTGGTCGCGGTGAGCTGGTTGCGCAGCTCGATCGCGGCCAGCGAGTCGAAGCCGAGGTCCTTGAACGCCCGGTCGGCGCCGATGGCCTCGGGCCCCGCATACCCAAGCACCCCGGCGACCTGGGCGCGGACCAGGTCCAGCACCACCCGGGGCCGCTCCGCCGCCGCCCGCCCGAGCACCCGCTCCCGCAGCTCGGCCGCGGCCGACGCCTGGTCGCGCGGGGAGACGGTGGCGCCCGCGGTGAGCTCGGCGTACCGGGGCAGCTCCCGCAGCAGCGGGCTGGGCCGCAGGGTGGTGAAGGCGTGGATGAACCGGGCCTGGTCGATATCGGCGACCACGGAGGTGGGTTCAGTGGAGCCCACCGCGCTGCGCATGGCCGACAGCGCCGCCTCCGGGGCCATCGCGGCCACCCCGGTGCGGTGCGACGTCTCCTCGGCACGCGCGCTCGCCGCCATTCCGCCACCGGCCCAGGCGCCCCAGGCCACCGAGGTGGCGGGCAGGCCCTGGTCCCGGCGGCGCTCGGCCAGCGCGTCCAGCACCGCGTTCGCGGCGGCGTAGTTGGCCTGGCCGGCGTTGCCCACTGCGCCGGACGCGGAGGAGAACAGCACGAAGGCCGTCAGGTCCAGGTCCCGCGTCAGCTCGTCCAGGACGGTCGCCGACTCCACCTTGGACCGGAACACCGTCTCGAACCGCTGGGGCGACAGACCGTCGAGGACCCCGTCGTCCAGCACCCCCGCCGCGTGCACCACGGCGGTCAGCGGGCAGTCGCCGGGGATGTCCGCCAGTAGGTCCGCCACCTGTCGGCGGTCGGCCACGTCGCAGGCCACGATGGACACCCGAACTCCCGTCCCGGCCAGCTCGGCCCGCAGCTCCTCGGCCCCTTCGGCCTCGGGGCCGCTGCGGCTTGCCAGCAGGATGTGCTCCGCGCCGGCACTGGCCAGCCACCGGGCGACATGGCCGCCCAGTGTCCCGGTGCCGCCGGTGACCAGCACCGTGCCCGAGGGCCGCCAGCCGTCCTTGGGCGAGGCGCCGACCGGCCGTCGCAGTCGGCGGCCGAACACGCCCGACGCGCGCACCGCGACCTGGTCCTCGGCCGGCTCCGTGCCGCCGGTCTTGCCCAGCACCGCGGCGAACCGGGCGGCGATCCGCCCGTCAAGCTCCTCGGGCAGATCGACCAACCCGCCCCAGCGCTGCGGGTGTTCGAGCGCGGCCACCCGGCCGAGCCCCCACACCGCGGCCTGCCGCGGGTCGGCCACCCGCTCCGTACGGCCGACCGACACCGCGCCCCGGGTGACACACCACAGCGGGGCCCCGACCTCGGCGTCGCCCAGGGCCTGCACCAGCACGGCGGTCAGGGCGAGTCCCGGCGGGACGACCTGCCCCGTGGAGTCGGCCACGGCCAGCAGCGACACCACGCCGACGGGCCGGGGCCCCTCGGCCAGCTGTGCCCGCAACCGCTCGGCCAGCGCAGCGCGGTCCGGTCCGGTGACCTCCAGCCGTACCGTCTCGGTGCCCAGCGCCTCGACCACCGCGTTCACCCAGGGGTCCTCGACGTGTCCGGCCGGGACCACGGCGAGCCAGGTCCCCGAGGGGGCGGCCAGGGCCGGGTCGGTGAGCGGCTTCCAGCCGATCCGGTAGCGCCAGCTGTCGACCACCGACTGCTCGTGGCGTCGGCGGCGCCAGGACGAGAGCGCGGGCAGGACCATCGTCAACGCCCCGTCGTCGACGTCGAGCGTCGTCGCAAGCGAGGCGATGTCCGCCTGGTCGGCCCGTTCCACGGTGGCCCAGAAGTCCGCGTCCGCCGTATCGGGGGCCGTGGCCTCCTGATCAGCCGCCTCCTCGGGCCAGAAGCGCTGGTGCTGGAAGGGGTAGGTCGGCAGGTCGACCGGTCGGGCGCCGGAGGAGGCGAAGAAGCCCGCCCAGTCGACGCCCACGCCGTGGGTGTGCAGCCGGGCCACGGCCGCCACCAGGGCGGTCTCCTCGCCACGCGTCCTGCGCAGCGCGGGGACGAGCAGGGCGCCGGCCGACCGTTCGCCGAGGGTTTCCTGCGCCATGGCGGTCAGTACGGCGTCGGGCCCCACCTCCAGGAAGGTGGTGACGCCCTCGGCGGCGAGCCGGCTGACGCCGTCGGCGAACCGCACCGTACGGCGGATGTGCTCCACCCAGTACTCCGGCGCGCACACCCGCTCGGCCGACACCACGTCGCCCGTCAGATTGGACACCAGCGCGATCCGTGGCGCCTCGAACGACAGACCTCGTACGACCCGCCCGAACTCCGCCAGCATCGGCTCCATCAGCGCGGAGTGGAACGCATGGCTGACCGTCAGCCGCCTGGTCTTGCGGCCCTGCTCCTCGAACCTGGCCGCCACATCCAGTACCGCGGCCTCGTCGCCCGCCACGACCACCGACCGCGGTCCGTTCACGGCCGCGACCGAGACCCGCTCGCCCAGCTGGGGAGCCACCTCTTCCTCGGTGGCCTGCAACGCCACCATCGCTCCCCCGGGCGGCAGCTCCTGCATCAGCCGGCCGCGCGCGGCCACCAGGGCACACGCGTCCGGCAGCGAGAACACTCCCGCCACGTGGGCGGCCGCGATCTCGCCGATCGAATGCCCCGCCAGATAGTCCGGGACGATCCCCCAGGACTCCAGCAGCCGGAACAGCGCCACCTCCACCGCGAACAGCGCGGGCTGGGTCCACCGTGTCTCGTCCAGCGCCTCCGCCTCGGCCGAACCGGGCTCCGCGAACACCACCTCGGACAGCGGCCGTTCCAGGTGGGCGTCCAAATGCGCGCACACCGCGTCGAACGCGTCGGCGAACACCGGGAAGGTCTCGTACAGCTCCCGGCCCATCCCGGCCCGCTGACTGCCCTGGCCCGAGAAGAGGAACGCGGTCCGGCCACCGGCCGCGGTGTGCTCGATCACCCGTGGGGACGGGCGTCCGTCCGCCACCGCCGCCAGGCCCTCGATCAACTCGTCGCGGTCGGCGCTCAGCACCGCGGCCCGCTCCTCGAAGGCCGACCGGGTGGCGGCCAGCGAGAACGCCAGGTCGGCGAGGCCGAGATCCGGGTCCGCGGTGACATGGTGGAGCATCAGCCGAGCCTGGTCGCGCAGCGCCTGGGGGGTACGGGCCGACAGGGCGACGGGCCACGCCGCGCCGTCACGCCGCGGC
>NZ_JBSFMM010000297.1:0-11493 GCF_053599555.1 Streptomyces sp. NPDC000941 | reverse complement strand
GCCACAGGGCGGCCGGGGCCACAGGGCGGCCTCGCGGCCGCCCGGCGTCCCCACGGGGCCAGGCCAGGGGCTGGGCGGTGATGACGGCTGTCACCGGTGGGCCCCGGCGAACTCGGTGATGGTGGCCGCGACGTAGTCGATCATCTCGTCGGTCAGGCCGGGGTAGACGCCGATCCAGAAAGTCTGTCCGGCGACGATGTCGCTGTTGGTCAGGTCGCCCGCCACGCGGTGCGCACGGTCGAGGTAGGCGGGGTGGCGAGTGAGGTTCCCGGCGAACAGCCTGCGGGTGCCGATCTTCCGGGACTCCAGGAAGTCCATCAACTCCACCCTGCTGTACGGGCCGTCGGGGTCGACGGTGATGGCGAACCCGAACCAGCTGGGGTCGCTGCGCGGGGTGGGCTCGGGGAGGATCAGGCCCGGCAGGCCGTCCAGGCCCTCCCGCAGCCGCCGCCAGTTGCGGCGGCGCGCGGCGCAGAACTCGTCGAGCTTGGCCAGCTGGCTGAGGCCGAGGGCGGCCTGCAGGTCGGTGCCCTTCAGGTTGTACCCGACGTGGGAGAAGATGTACTTGTGGTCGTACCCGGCGGGGAGGGTGCCCATCTGGTAGCCGAACCGCTTGCGGCAGGTGTCGTTCTCGCCCGGCTCGCACCAGCAGTCGCGGCCCCAGTCCCGCATGGACTCCACGATCCGGGCCAGTACCAGGTTCGAGGTCAGCACGCAGCCGCCCTCCCCCATGGTCAGGTGGTGGGCCGGGTAGAAGCTGACGGTGGTCAGATCGCCGAAGGTGCCGGTGAGCTGCCCGTCGTAGGTGGAGCCGACCGCGTCGCAGTTGTCCTCGATGAGCATCAGGCCGTGTTCCTCGGCCAACTGGGCGATCTCCGCGACCTGGTAGGGGTTGCCGAGGGTGTGGGCCATGATGATGGCCCGGGTGCGCGGGCCGATGGCGGCCGCGATGCGCTCCGGGGTGGCGTTGTAGGTACGCAGGTCGACGTCGACGAAGACGGGTGTGAGCCCGTTCTGCAGGATGGGGTTGACGGTGGTGGGGAAGCCCGCCGCGACAGTGACGACCTCGTCGCCGGGGGTCAGGCGCTGGTCGCCGAGCAGGTGGGACGTGAGCGCCGAGACGGCCAGCAGATTCGCCGAGGAGCCGGAGTTGGTCAGGTGGGCCTTGCGGCGCTTCAGGGTACGGGCGAAGGTTCGCTCGAACTGACGTGAGGAGCGGCCCGCGGCGATCCGCATCTGCAGGGCGGCCTCGACCAGCGCGACGCGGTCGTCCTCGTCGAGGACCGCGCCGGACGGCCAGATCTCGGTGACGCCCGGCACGAAGCCACCCTGTGCGGCCTGGGTGTCCTGGTGGTGCTTGCGGACCTCGTCGAGGATCCGCGCGACCCGTTCTGTCATTGTCCATCCTTCCCTTGGCCGGGCTCGCCGTCGGCACGGCCGTCAGTGCGTCGGGCCCCGGCCTGGTGGCCGGGCGGCTTGGGTTGTCCGGTCGGGCGCGACCGGGCCGGCGGCACTCCGGCTGCGGCCATGAAGTCGGCCAGCGACTCCTCCAGGGAGCGGCGGGGTGCCCAGCCCAGCACCCGGCGGGCGCGGGCCACGTCCAGCCGCTGCCACGGCGCGTCCGAACGGGTCCCCCGGGCGGTCCGCTCCTCCACGATGCGCAGTGGGCGGCCGCTGAGCGAGATCATCAGGTCGACCAACGTGCACACGGGCACGGCCCGCCCGCTGCCGATGTTGACCACGGTGCCGGTGACCTGGCCCGCGGGGGCCCGCGCAGCGGCGACCACGGCATCGGCGACGTCCCGGACGTCGACCAGGTCGCGGTGGGCGAGCAGCGGGGCGAGGCGGAGTTCGCCGCGGCCCTCGGCGAGGTGCGCGGCGACGATGCCGGGCAGGCTGTTGGGGGGCGCGCCAGGGCCGCATGCCACCGACACCCGCAGCACCACCGCGTCGAGGTCCTGCTCAGCGACGGCCCGCAGCACGGCCCGGGTGCCCGCCAGCTTGGTGCGGCCGTAGGGAGTGGTCGGGGCCGGGGGGTGGTCCTCGCCGGTCACGGCGCCGGGCTCGGTGGGCCCGTACTCGTACGCGCTGCCGAGCTGCACAAGGCGCGGCCGAGCGGGCAGGGTGGCGAGGGCCCGGATGAGCCGGTCCACCAGGTGGGTGTTGGCCTCGGTCATCTCCTGCTCGGTGCCGCCCCAGACGGCGCCGGCCGCGTTCACCACGATGTCGGCGTCCGCGCACAGCCGGGCCAGTGCGCCGGTGTCGGGGGCGAGCGGGTCCGGGCGGGCTGGGCCGCAGCTGTCCAGGGCGGGGCGGGCGGTCCGGGAGAAGGGCACCACGTCGGCGCCCGCGGCGGCGAACGCCGCGCACACGTGGCGCCCCAAGAACCCGGTGCCGCCCAGCACGACGACGCTGCCGCCGGTACGGCCGGGGTCACGGTCCGGGCCGGTGCGGGTGGTCATCGCTTCCGGCCGCTTCCGTCCTTGTAGAGGGCCTGCCGGAAGTAGCTCCACGGGATCGCGCGGGCCTCGGCGACGCAGTGCCAGCCCTCACCCGGGGTGTAGGCGTCGATGTAGTCCGGCACGACCTTGGCCACGGCCTCGCTGTCGAAGATGTCGATGACCTTGCGGAGCGGGCCGGTCTGCAGCGCCATCTGCACGGCCTCGTTGCCCTTGAAGTGGCCGTCGAGGGCCTTGTCGAGGAACTTGCCGACCGGGTTCTTCACGTAAAAGGCGCGGCACTTCTCGGCGATCAGGTCGAGGTACTCCCGCACGGTGGCGGGGGTCATCTCGGTGAACGAGTGGATGTTGACGCACAGGTCGAACGGGGGCGCCTGCTCCACGACGTCGATGTCGTCTGTCAGCGAGCTGAAGCCGAGCTTTTTGAACGCGGCCTGGGCCGGGACGGCAGCCGGATCGGTGTGGCCGAGCACCGCCGCGGCGTGGCCGCGCACCAGCTCCAGCACCGTGCGGCGCCGGTCGTCGGGTGACAGGCCGGTCAGCCGGCCGGCCCAGTCCGCCGGCTGGTCCGCCTGCCCGGCGGCGGCGCGCCGGCGGCCTGCGGCCTGCGCCCGTACGGCGGCCGAGTGCGGTGGCGCGGCGGGCAGCGGGCCCGCTGGTCCGGCGGCCAGCAGGTGCGGCTGGCGGTGTGACCACACCGCGTCGAGTAGCGCGGCACCGTCCTGAGCGGGATCGGCCCCCGGGCTCCAGGTCACCGCCGTCCCCGGCAGGCCCCGGGCATGCCGGTGCGCGATCAGCGCGTCGCAGTAGGTGTGGGCGGCCGCGTGGTCGATCGCGTTCGGCTCATCCGGGTCGGTCACCGGCGCGGTGAACACCACGAACCAGCGCAGCGGCAGCTCCTGGGTGGCGGCGGCCAGTTGTGCGGCGACGGTGGCCTTGGCGTGCCACACCTGCGCGGGGGCGCCCGCTCGTGCCCCGGCCGCGTGCACGATCCCGGTCAGCGGGTGCGCCGGGTCGATGCCGGCCAATACCCCCGCCACCGCCTGGGGGTCGGTGAGGTCGGCGGCCACCACACTCACCCGGGGCCCGTACGCCCGCAGCCGGGCAGCCAGTTCCGCCGCCGCAGGCGCCGCGGGACCGCGGCGGCTGACCAGCACCAGATGGGCCGCCCGCCCGGTGCGCGCCAGGTGCTCGGCCACCCGGGCGCCCCAGGAGCCGGTGCCTCCGCTGACCAGCACCGTGCCTCCACTGTCCGCGGCCGGTTCATGCGCGACTTGTCCGCCTCGATCAGCAGCACCCGCAGCAGCAATTCCACTTTCGGCGCATTGACATATCGGTATTCCCCGGCATGCTCAACTCGCACCTTGCCCAGAATCTCATATCGCATCGGGAGTCCCCCTGTACTGTCGCCAATCGGTCACCCACCAGCCATGGGTCCTTCGAGCAAAATATGCCAAGTACCGAGTCAGGGTCCTTTTCGGTGACCTTGCATATCTGATGGCTTGGACAGCGCGTTCGCAAAACTATCCAGACCGGCAAGGCACGAACAAGACTGCCCACCCCCTACGACCACCTGACCGACTCGCAGCACCACTGCCCGATCCCCTACCAGGCGCCTGCCTCCCCCTACGGACCCGTAGGGGTCCGAGGTGAACGACACTTGCCGGCCACGTCGGGACACCCCTGGTCCAGGCGCTCCGCACCGCCGGCCCTGGCAGCCAGGCCACTCGGCGACACCGTCAGACGATCTCGCCGACCTCGAATTGAAGATCGACGGGCAGTTGTTGCCGACCTCCGATCTTCAGTTTCCGGTACACCTGGGTCAGGTGCTGCTCGACCGTGCTCACAGTAATGTAGAGACGGGTCGATATATCGCGGTTGGAATAGCCGCAGGCGGCCAGTACGGCCACCCGCTTTTCCGAGTCGCTGAGATTCGCCTCGTCGGTGCGCACGGCGGGCTTGTCGGGCCGGCTGTCCCAGACCTGCTTATCGCTCTCCAGTCGCAACCGCGCGCACAGCGGCTCGGCACCGCATTCCTGGGCCAGCTGCCACGCCCGCCGTGACGCCGCAGCGGCTTGGGCACCGTCGCCTCGCTGCCGGTGCGCTTTGCTGAGGTCGTACAGGGCACGGGCCAGTTCGAGTCGGTCGCCCGCGATCTGGAGTTGTCCGACCGCCCGGTTGAGCAACGACAGGCGCGTGTTCGGTTGGGCGACGGTCCCGAGCAGACGCAACGAGATTCCCCGGATTCTGGTGTCGGTCTCCCGGGTTCTGGACAGTTGGTCGGTCACCAGCCGTTCCGCCTTGTCGCGCTTCCCGAGTTGGAGCAGCGCCTCGGCCATGTCACCGCGCCACGGCACCCATGTCGGGTGGTCCGCCCGCCAGTTACGGGCCATCTGCCCCATGGCCAGGATGTCGTCAAGCGCGGCCTGGGGCCGGTTGGTGGCCAGGTTGTAGCGACCGCGCGCACGTAGGTAGAGCAGTCCGTAACCGCTGCGGAACAGCGACTTCGAGACGGGCTGGTTGAGCGTACGGGCGGCCGCCTCGTACTTGCCCATGAAGGTCTGGGCCAGCACCCGGGTCGCTATGAGGCCGCCGGCCAGCACGCTGCCCGTCCGCTCGGGCAGGCGGCTCAGCCCGGCCTGGGTGAACGTCTCGGCGTCCTCCAAGTTGCCCTGCCGCATGGCGATCTCGGCACGCAGGCCCGCGAACAGCGCGTACCACCCCGACGCGTCCCGGTGGTTCGCCTCCTTCATGAACAGCTCACACCAGTGCCGGGCCCGCTCCACTCCCCTTTCGGACAGCAGCAGCATGGTGGTCATGATCGGTTCGATGGTGGAGTCGGTCAGTACCGAGCGCCGGAGCATCTCCTCGGCCGCGACGATCGGGTCGTCTCCGTCGGAGGCGATGTGGATTCTCCACGGCAGGCCGTTCGGCCGCACCTGGCCGTCGATGGTGTACGGCGACTGGGCCGCTTCCGTCTCGTGGTCCTGCCCGTGGCCGTACGGGTGGCTGTCGGTCCAAGGCAGGCAGAGCTCCGCCATGTAGGTCAGCTGAGCGCCCACCTGGACGGTGGCGAGAGGAAGGGCTCCCGCGGGCCTCTTCCGCAGTGCTTCCAGAACCTCGTTCGCCTCCTCGATGCGCCCGTGGGCGAGGAAGAGATTCACCAGCGGCACGCAGTGCCGGGGCGCCAGCCGCCCCAGTCGTAAGACGTGCAGCAGTTCCTCGGCGATCTTCTCCGCCCCGGAGGGGTTTCGCCGGCGCATCAGGACAGCGGTCCTGATCCTGATCGCGGCGCAGTGCTGGGCGTCGGCACAGCAGCGGTGGGCCAGTTCCAGGTACGCGATCGCCAGCCGCACCTCGTCGTCGGCGAGCACCTCCTCGGCCGCGTCCTGGAGCACCTGCACACCCCAGGGCTGGTCGACACTCCGTGCGGCCCGAAGGTGCGGGGCGATCACGGACGCCTGGGCGCCGTCACCGTGCAGGAGGGAGGCGGCGCGGTGATGCAGGTCCCGCCGGTGGGCCGGGCCCATGCCGTCCAGCACCTTGGCTCGCGCTGCCGGGTGGCGGAACGACAGGTCATCGACCAGGCCCGCGGCGCGCAGCGCCCGTACCCCCCGCACCGCCTCGGCGCGCGGCACTTCGCACAGCCTGCTCAGCGCTTCGACCGTGCTCGCCTCGCCGAGGATTGCGAGACCGTCCGCGACCTCGGCGGCCGCAGGTCCGCTGCGGTCCACACAGGTCAGCACGGCATGGGCGAAGGCATCCCCGGCCACGGGGTCCGCCACTTCGGACTGCGCCGTGGAGGCAGGCGTCAGCAGGTGGTCCTCCTGAAGGGCGCGCAGCAGGAGGGGGTTGCCGCCGGTGACGGAGAAGTAGTAGTCGAGCGTGGCCTCGGCCAGTGCCGGGGTGAGCAGTTCAGCGGTGGCCCGACGGTCGAGGCAGTGCAGGCGCATGCGCTGGACGTGGGGCTGCCGGAGAAACTCGGTGCGGTACGTCGGCACTCCTTGTTGGTAGTGGAGAGTCTCCGTGAAGATCATCATCAACCGGGTGGACCGCGACCTGCCGCTCAGATAGAGGAGATACTGCAACGAGGTGGCGTCCACGTGCTGGAGGTCATCGACGCCGATCAGTACGAGCCTGGTCCGCACCACTTCGTGAAGCGCGGCGCACACCTTCTGCATCCTGGCCGCCCGCGCCGGGGCCGTCCGGTCGGCTGCGTTCAGGTCGACCGTGGCCTCGTCCTCGTCCAGCAGCGCCCGCAGGCGCCGCCCCGCCTCCGCGGGCAGCGACGGGCTGTCCATCAGCTGTCGCATCACTCCCAGAGGCAGAGCGCTTTCCGACCGCATGGCGGTGGCACGGAGGACCACTGCCCCTTTTTCGGCGGCGTTGGTGGCCACTATTTCCAGGAGTTCACTCTTTCCACACCCTACGGGTGCTTCAAGGATTACAGTTCTCGCTTTATTCGATGCGCATTCCGCGAGAAAGGTATCCAGTTCAAGGAGTTCCGCTCGCCGACCGACCAGCATACAGAATCCTACCCCCGTAATTCTGACGCGACCTTAAAAAAGTCGCCCCCTCAGGATACGGAAAGGGCATGCACTCACCGCCTTGCAAATAAGGCAGCGCAACACCGCGAGATGCTGGGTCACTTCATCACACAGCGGTGGACACACCCACTACTCAGCAGCTTTCTTTGATGAAACCTTGACAGCAGCATCACTGTCAACCGCCCCACTTTTCACACGATCTTCCGCGATCACGGCAAGATAACAGGGGAACCCAAAGGCCAGATAACAAGCAAAGCAAAAAGGATCATATCTCTTTATTTCCGCAGCAACCGGGCCGCGCTATGCACCGAATCAATACGCAGAGCCACCGAGAGGACACCCTGTGTACCTATGAATTGCGCCCTCGCACCGGCCGTCGGAAATTACTGACTTCGGCGTATCAGGGTCCGTCCGGTCTGTCGAGAGCGAGCCCCGTCCTGGCGAGGAATCCACCGAGGATGCCGTGCCGGTACCGCAGCGCCTTGAGCCGCCTGCGGAGCAGAGTCTCCAACTCGCCGAGAGTGCGGGCGGCCGGGTTGGCCAGGTTCCCCTTGATGTGCACCCACAGGCCCTCCACCGGGTTGAGGTCGGGCGCGCACCCGGGCAGCAGGACCGCTGTCAGCCAGTCCCGCTCGGCAACGAGTGCCTTCACCCGTAACTCCCGGGCGACGCGTGGGACTTCCACGTCTTCCTCGAAGAGGTCAACGGCCTGCATCCGTACTCAGCCAAACATCGCGGAAGCCCCCCCAGCCCACACGCAGTCACACCTTCGACGCCCCCACGATCCCGGGCGGCAACAACTCCTGGCCCCGCCTTCGCATCCGCCACACGAAACCCGGGAAACCTTTTGACAGGCCCCGTCCCGATTGAGGCGGAACCGCAGGCATTACGTGGAGCATCACATCAAGCGAGCCCAATCCCAGGGCTCGAACTACATCAATTTGTCTACATTTTGACAAGTTGCCTGGCGATTGGGGTAGGTGCGTGTGGAGTTAGGGATTCCGCTCAGCGTCGTGTTGATCGATGATCACCCCGTGGTACGCGCGGGCATCGCGGCGTGGTGTGCCGCCGCCGACGTGCCGATCAAGGTGGTGGCCGAGGGGGCAGATGTATCAGTGGCCCGCTGCGGACCGGGCCGGAGCGCGGACGTCGTCGTCCTGGACCTGCTGCTGCGGGACGGGCAACCCGCGTACGGCGAGTTGCAGGAGCTGGTCGCACAGGAGCGCAAGGTCGTCGTCTACACGATGCGGGACAGCCAGGAGGCGGCGTTGACCTGCATGGACCTGGGCTCGGCCACCTATATCACCAAGGGGGAGGGGCAGCGGCACCTGGTCAAGGCAATCCAGGCCGCTGCCGACGACATTCCCTACACACCCCCGTCGCTGGCCGGAGCGTTCGGCAGTGACACGCGGCAGAGCCGCCCCGTGCTGTCCGTCCGGGAAGTGGAGGTGCTGGTGGAGTGGTTCCAGTCCGAGTCCAAGGCGATGGTCGCCCAGAGCCTGGGGATATCGGAGCGCACGGTGAACACCTACCTGGACCGGGTGCGCATCAAGTACGCCAACGTCGGCCGCCCGGCGACCACGAAGGCCAAGCTTGTGGCCAGGGCGGTTCAGGACGGTCTGATCGCGCTGGACGAGCTGTGATCCGGCAGGCGGCCTCGACCAGGCAGTGGTGCTCGCCCTGGACCGTGCGCACCCGGATCCCACTGGCCGCCGCCTCGGGCAGCCGGTCCCGCAGCGCGTCCACCACGATGCCCACCCGCACCTGGTCCTCGCCGCGGACCACAGTGACCCGGGCCGTCTCCCCGGCGGCGGCCAGTGTGGCGATGACCGGGTCCAGGAGCGCGCGGCGCAGCTGCAACGGCAAGTCGAGGGGGTCGCCGCGCACGGCGAGCAGCACGGTGGTCCCGTTGCGCTCGGCGGCGTCGATGCAGGCCCGCATCTCGTGGACCAGCGGGTCGAACGTACAGTCGCTCTCCGCGAACAGCCGTCTCAGCCGGGCGGCTTCCAGTGCGCAGGCCCGCCGCACCTCGTCGTCCTGCGGGTCGAGGGAACCGTCGGCGAGCCCGGTGAGCAGGGGGATCACGGTGGTGTTCAGCTCGGCGTACCGCCGGCGCTGGTCCGCCTGGATCTGTGCGCCGACGGCGATACGGGTGCACACGCGCTCTTGCGCCCGCAGGGCCTCGCCGATGGCCGTGCTGCTGTTGAGCAGAAGCTTCGCACCGGCGGCGATGGTCATCTGGAAGCAACAGGCGGACAGGGCCCGCAGGGCCATGCTCGCCGCGATGGCCCGCGGGGGAACCTCGGCCGCCAGCAACTGGGCCACGATGACGGCCAGATGGCACCCGGTGAAGGCGCCGAACGCCGCCAGCCCCCGGTGGCCGAGCAGGACGACGGCGAACCAGCCCACGAGCGAGAAGGACCAGTGGGCGCGGCCGACGAAGTACTGGTCCGCCGGCACTTGGGTGGTGGTGGCCACAGAGGCAGCGAAGGCGCAGACCAGTGCCAGCGGCACCCAACCGCGCGGCCACGGGCGGCCGCCGAGGCCGACGAGAACACTGCCGCCGAGGACCAGCGTGAGCAGGCCGTAGGCGGTCAGCGGGACCCAGGGGTGCCGGTACTCGTCCAGGCCGGCCAGGAGCGCGGGCAGCGCGGACCCGACGTGGACGGTGATCACGATGGCCAGTGCCCCGGTACGGATGCCGCGGAGCTGGTGGCGGGTGATCAGCTGACGGAGGTCCTCAGACACGCGGCCACTCCAGACGCACCGTCGTGCCGTACCCGGGCCGTGACTTCACGGTCGCGCGGCCCCCGATGTTCCGCATCCGCCCGCAGATGGAACGCTTGATTCCGATCCGATGGGCGGGGATGCGTTCGGCATGGAACCCCACCCCTCTGTCGACGACGGTCACGACGACGCGGTGCCGCACGCGCTCCGCCCTCACCCGCACCACGGTGACGCCCGCGTAGCGGGCCACGTTGCGCAGCGCCTCGCCGAGGCCGCCGCGCAGCGCCGCCGCGGCAGGGTGCCAGACCGTGCCGAGGTCCTCGTCGAACCGTGCGGTGACGCGGAGGGGATGGGCGGCGATCTCCTCGGCCAGCTCGGCGGCCAGGTCCACTTCCCCGACGACCGCCTGCTCGACGCGCAATCGGACGAGGTCCCGCGCGGCCTGGGCCCGCAGGGTCTCCGGTCGCATCGACGCCCATGGCGCCGACGCGATCAGCAGGGTCGCGCAGGCGGTGTCGTGGAGCGCGGCCAGGTGCTCCCGTTCCGCGGCACAACGAGCCTCCGCCGCCTCCCCCTGCCGCCGGGCCCGCGCGGCCCGGTCGGCGGCCTCGTCGGCCGCCCGGCTCTCGCTGAACACCAGCCGAACCACGAGTTGAGCCAGGGCGCTGTTCACCACGACCCAGACCACGCTGTGCAGGGCGTCGGACCACTCCAGCTCCGGGTGCAACGCGGCACCCGCCAGATCCGCACAGCACAGCCACAACGTCGCCAGAATCCCGATCAGGGGCGTCTGGGAGAGCTGGTAGGCCACGGCCGTGAAGTTGAGCGCCACCAGGATCCAGGTGCTGGCGTGATCGGTCCCTGCGTCGGGGACCGTGAACCGCTGGCTCAGGCACAGGGCCGTCATAACCGCCAGGTCCAGGGCGAGAAGCGGCCGGGGCCGCATCCTCGCGGCGGTGGTGAGGCGCAGGTGAAGCCAGCTCCAGGCAAGCGTGGCGGCCGCGGCCACCGCCGCGGGCGCCATCTCTCCCACCGGCATGGCCACGACGGCCAGCACGGCACAGGCGCTTATCACTCCGGCCCGGCCGTAGAGGGCCAACCGCCGGTTGAACGCCACGTATTCGCGCGCCCAGGGCCCCGCCGAAGCAGGAAGGCGCGCTGAACCCGGCAGGTCGATGCCGGGCTGCAGTGTGGGAATCGGCATCGATCATCCATCCTCGGCGACCATCGGTGTAACACGGCGATAGCGGAAACCTCACGATCCGTGAGGAAAAGCGAATGTCTTTTGTCGGTCGAACGACCCTCACACCGCATGACCCGGCGCGTCTAAGCTGGACCGGTCGCGGCGGCTTGGGGCGAGCGGATCGGGATGATCTGGAATCCCATCCATGTCGGGCCCTTTGGAAGCCCTTTGCGAGTACGAGGCAGCTTCGACACAATTTCGCCTCATGCCAACCTTCTCTTGAATGCATAGCGAAGGGAATGCAGTCTCCTATGTCCGCATCTGCGCCCAACGTCATCCTGCGCGGCGGCCCCATGCAGCCGGCCGACGAGTCGTGCACGCGGTATGTCAATGACACCGAATCGACCCTGAAACTTCTCGTCGGCAACGCCTACGAACACTTTCAGCCAACAGGTCAGGTCGTGAAACACCAAGGGCTGAGCCTGCGGGTGTTCGAATGGATCCGCCGGACCTACGTCGCCGAGTAACCAGGGGGCGAAATGCTCGCCGGGGGCTTTCTCGCGCCGCGCGCGAGAAA
>NZ_JBSFMM010000296.1:0-11547 GCF_053599555.1 Streptomyces sp. NPDC000941 | reverse complement strand
TGGCTGGCGCTGCTGAGCCGGGGCGCGCCCACCCCGGAGGCGGCGCGCCGGCTCGAGGCGCTGCGGGGGCGCGGCGTGACCGTACGCCACGTCCGGGCGGATGTCGCCGACCGGGAGGGCCTGGCCGCCGCACTGGACGGGCTGCGGCGCGAACTCGGCCCGGTCACCGGCGTCGTCCACACCGCCGGTGTGCTCGACGACGCCACTCTGCCGAATCTGACGGATGAGCGGGTGGAGCGCGTCCTCGCCCCCAAGGTGCTGGGCACGGCCCTGCTCACGGAGCTGGTGCCGGAGGCGGAGCGCCTGGTGCTGTTCTCGTCGGCGGCGGGCCTGCTCGGCTCGGCCGGGCAGAGCGCGTACTGCGCGGCGAACGCCTTCCTGGACGCCTGGGCACACCATCTCGCCCGCGCCGGCCGGCCCGCGCTCAGCCTCGACTGGGGTGCCTGGACGGGCGTCGGGCTGGTGGCCGAGTCCGACACCCGGGCCGCGTCGGTGAGCCGGTCGGGGCTGGTCGGCTTCTCCCCGCAGGAGGGAGGCGAGTTGTTCGAGCGGCTGCTGCCCACGGCGCGCCGTCAGCTCGCGCCGCTCGCCCTGGACTGGGCGGCGCTCGCGTCCGACCGCGACGTGGCACGGTCGCGGCCCTTGCTGTCCGGCCTGGTCACCGCCCTGGAAGCGGCTCCGGCCGCCGCGCCGGGCGCGGACGGGCTGGTCGAGCGGGTGCTCACGGCCACGACTGCCCGGGAGCGGACCGACCGGCTGGAGTCCTATGTACGGGCCAGGGTCGGCGAAGTGGCCGGCCTCGGTGTCACGGACGCCGCCCCCACCGCGGCCCTGAAGGAGCTGGGCCTCGACTCCTTGATGATCGTCAGGCTGCGCAACGCCTTCACCCGCGACCTCGGCGTCGAACTGCCCACCTCCGCGGTGTTCTCAGCGGCCGACATCCGCGGCCTCGCGCGGGACCTGGGCGCGGCGCTGGCGGAGCGGGACACCACCCAGAACGCCACGACCGCCACCACCGCCACCACCGCCACCACCGGGCCAGGTTCCGCTCTTCCGGCGGCCGAGGCAGAGGTGCCCGAGGCCGATATGCGGCCCGCGACCCGTGACGTGGTGCGGCTGTTGCGCAGCGCCCGGCAGGACACCCCGAGCGCCGCACACGCCATCGGCCTCGCGGTCCGGCTCACCGTGCCCACCACCCGGCGGCGGCTGACGGACATCCTCAACCGGCTGGCCGGGCGACACGCGGCGCTGCGTACGGCGATCCTCACCGGCACCGGGGAGGCACCGCGGCTGCGGATCGAACGAGAGCCCGCCGGACCCCTGCTGCGCTGGACCGAGCTCGGCGGCGGCGCGGACCAGGATGCCGAGGTGGACGGGCGGCTGCGGGAGCTGCTGGAGCCGCCGTTCGACCTGGCGTCCGCTCCGCTGTGGCGGTTCGAACTGCTCGACCGCGGCGACCGGGGCCAGGTCCTGGTGTTCGGCGCGCACCACGCGGTGAGCGACCTGCAGTCGCTGCTGCTCATGGTGGCCGAGATCGACCGCGAACTGTCCGGCACCGCGCTGGGCGACACCCCACTGGACGACACCGTCTCCAACCGCGACATCGACCTGCTGCTCCAGGCACAGGAGACACAGCTCACCGACCACCCCGGCGACGCGGCGGCCGAGTGGCGCGAGGCGTTCACCGGCAGCGCCCGGCTCGACCTGACGCTCACGCGGCCGCGCCCGCCCGTACGTTCCTTCCGGGCGGGCAGTGTGACCCTGGCGGTCCCCGTCCGGCTCATGGAGCGGGTGTCGTCCCGGGCGAGCCGGCTGGCGATCACCCCGGCCGCCTTCTGTCTGGGCACCCTGACCGTGCTGCTGGCCCGCGAGCGGGAGCGCGACCGGTTCGTGCTCGCCGTGCCGGTGGACACCCGTATCCACGTCGACGCGTACGACGCGGTGGGCTTCTTCGGGGTGCCGGTGCCCATCCCGGCCCAGGCCGCCCCCGGCGAGGCCATCGAGGACGTACTGCGCCGCGCCGACGGCCGCCTGGACCGGGTGCTGACGAAGGGCGCCATGTTCTCCGACGCCCTGTCGGCGCTCGCCGCGCAGGGGCTCCACCGGGAGAACGCGCCGCTGGTCGAGGTGTACTTCAACTACGTACGGTCCTCGGCGGCACGGCTGGACCACCTGGAGGTCCTGCCGGCCGGGACCGGATACTCCGACCTCGACCTGATGGTCACCATGACGCCGGACTCCGGACGGCTGCGGCTGGACTACAACCTGGACATCATGGACGAGGCCGACTGCGCCGCGCTCGGCGAGGCGTTTCTGCGGCTGCTCGCCGCAGCGGCCGACGATCCGGCGACCCCGGCCCGTCCCCCGGCCCCCGCCCGTCCCGCGACGCCGCGCCACTCGCTCGCCCTCGCGGCCACCTTCGCCCTCGGCAACCTGCCACTGCTGTGCGAAACGGCCCTGAACGACGCGAATGACGCGACTGACACCGCGTCAAACGGCGGTGGCGACGGGGTGACGGTCGCGGAGGCGCCCTACCACCATGTGCTGGCGAGCCTGCGGGATCCCTCCGGGGTCTTCGCCGACCCCTCCACGGCGCTCGGCGTGGTGCTGCTGAGGGCCACCGACCTGGAGCGGTTCGGGCCGGTCGGCGACGCGCTGCTCGCCGAGTTGCGCACGGCGTACCCGGCCGCGCTGCGGGCCCTGTCCGAGCGGACCCGGACGCCGCTGGTCGTCGGGTTCCTGCCGTCCTCGTACGGCGACGACCGTCTGGAGCGGTGGGAGCGCGAGCTGGCCGCCGAACTCGCGGAGCTGCCCGGTGTCGCGGTGCTGCGGCACGACGACTGGACCCGGCACCACGCGGTCGCGGACCGGTTCGACGACCACACCGACAAACTGGCGCATCTTCCGTTCACCCCGCCGTTCCAGGCGGCCGTGGCCCTCACCCTGGCCGAGGTGGTCCGGGCCGTGCGCCGTACGCCGCCGAAGGTGATCGCGGTGGACGGCGACGAGACGCTGTGGAGCGGTGTGGCCGGGGAGATCGGCCCGGACCGTGTGGACCTCGGCGGCCCCCGCGCGCTGCTGGCCCGCCAACTGCTCCAGTGGCGTGCCGCCGGGGCTCTGCTGGTCCTGGTCAGCAACAACGACGAGGCCACGGTACGGGCCGTGCTGGACCGCCCGGACAGCCTGCTGCGGGCAGAACACTTCAGCGTGGTCTCCGCCACGTGGGGCCGCAAGACGGAGCGCCTGGAGGCCGCGGCGCGCACCCTCAACCTGGGCCTCGACAGCTTCGTGTTCCTGGACGACAACCCGGTCGAGATCGCCGCCATGCGGTCCGCGCTGCCCGAGGTGCTGTCCGTGACCTGCCCGGCGGCCGGGGAGCTGGCACCCTTCCTGGCCCGGCTGTGGCCGCTGGTCCCCGCGGCGGCCACGGCGGAGGACTCGCTGCGCGCGGAGTTCTACCGCCAGGAGCGGGCCCGAGACGCGGAGCGCGAGCGGGCCGGATTCGCGGAATTCCTCGCCCAGCTGGACCTGGAGGTCGACATCCGGCCGCTGTCCGAACCCGATGTCCAGCGCGCCGAGCAACTCGTACGCCGTACCAATCAGTTCACCCTCCGCGCCCGGTCGCCCGACGGCGGCGATCTGGAGCGGTGGCGTCGGCAGGGCGAGGTGTGGACGGCCGCGGCCCGCGACCGGTTCGGGGACTACGGGCAGATCGGGCTGCTCGCGGTGCGCCAGGAGGGCGACCGGCTCGACGTCCTGGCCTGGATGCTCAGCTGCCGTGCGCTCGGCCGCGGGGTGGAGGAGCGGCTGCTGGGGCGGCTGGCCGACCGCGCCGACGCCCTGGGGTGCGCGACGGTGCGCCTGACGGCGGAGCGGACACCGCGCAACGTACCGGCCCGGCGGCTGCTCGCCGCGCTGGGCGGCGGCGAGCCGGACGACACGCGGCTGACGGTCGTGACGACACCGGAACACCTGCGGGCGTTCCGGTCCTGGGAGCAGTGAGTTGACGAAAGGACGGACGGAACGCGTGAGTGACGAGGCCATGCAGATGGGCGCGGCGGACGAGGGGCAGCGGCTGACCGGCGAGTCGATCGAACGGGGCGGCGGCGGGCTCAGCGTGGCCGGCCTGCTGGCCCGGGCCCTGCCCGGGGCCTCGGCCCCCCCACAGGCAACGGCGGGCGACGATCCCGAAGATGAGCCGCACTCAGACATCGATACCGACGTCGGCGCGAGCGTCCACGCCGACGTGGACCAGCTGGCGGAGGCCATCGCCGCCGCGGCGGCCCGCTATCTGCCCGATGGCCGGATGGGGCCCGACACCGACTTCTTCGACGCCGGGGGCACCTCCGTCGAGGCGGTGGAGCTGGTCGCCGCGGTGGCCCGGGAATCGGGTGTGGAGCTCGCCCTGGACGATGTGTTCGCCGACGCCCGGCCGCGCCGGCTGGCCGAACGCTGGCTCTCCGCCACCGGGATCCGGACCGTACACACCCCGCCGACCCCCGTCCCCACGACCCCCGTCCGTACGGCCCGCGCCCTGCCCGTGAACACCGCCGACGAGGACCTGGACCTGGTCCTGGCCGACCTCGCCCGCGCCGACGCCCTGCCGTGGACGGGCCCGCCGGAGCCCGACCCGCCCCGTCGGATCCTGCTGACCGGGGCAACCGGCTTTCTCGGCGGCCATATGCTGCTCGATCTGCTGCGGTACAGCGACGCCCACGTCTACTGCCTGATCCGCGCGGCCGACGAGGAAGAGGCCACATCGCGGCTCGGCACCGCGCTGGCCGGTTTCGCCCTCCCCTGGTCCTCGGAAATCCGCAGGCGGGTGACGGTGCTGCCGGGCGACCTCCGCCGGCCGCGCCTCGGCCTGTCGGAGGAGCGCTGGGACGCGCTGGCGGAGGAGCTGGACTCGGTCGTCAGCGTGGCGGCGGCGGTGGACTTTCTGCGCGGCTACGCGTCGCTGCGGCAGAGCAATGTGATCGGGCCGCTGACGCTGGCCGAACTGGCGGCGACCGGGCGGCCCAAGCCGCTGCACCACATCTCGTCGATCGCGGTCTTCAACCAGGTCGGCATCGTCTCCATGGGCGAGGACGATCCGCTCGCCCGTATCGACCGCCTCGTCGCAGGCTACGACAGGTCCAAGTGGGCCGCCGAGACCGCGCTGCGGCGCGCCCGTGACCACGGTCTGGTGGTCACCATGATGCGCCCGGCTGGCATCGGCGGACACACCAAGACGGGCGCGTACAACGCCCAGGACCTCAGCAGCGGGCTGATCTCGGCGTTCGGCCGGTTCCGTACCGTGCCCGCCTTCCGCTACCTCAACGCCGCCCCGGTGGACTGGGTGAGCCGGGTGGCGGCGGCCGTGATCTGCGAACCCGACGCCTGGGGCTACAACTACAACCTGACCGGCGTCCCGAACACCCTGGACGACGTGGTGCGGGACATGGGGTTCGGCGGGATGAACGTGACGGTGCAGGACTGGGACGAGTGGCGAGCCGACGCCCTGGCCCGTCTGGAGGCCGAACCGGTCCCCAAGCTGGACTTCCTGACCAGGGTGTTGCGCAGCCCCGCGGCCCTCAAGCTGTGCGAGGCGACGCTGACGGGGCCGGCCGCCACCGACGAGCGGACCAGCGCGTTCGTCGCCGCGCACGACCTGCCGGCCGCGGCCCGGTACGACACGCAGGCGCAGCTGAAGACGTTCGAGCGGCTGGCGAAGGACGGCCTTGGCCGGCTGCCCGACCGCGAGGACCCGCCGTATCTGTGGTTCCCCGAGACGATCGAGGGGAGCCTGGGCTCGGTCGGCGGGCCCGCGCACAGCAGGTGCACGCTGTCGCTGACCCTGTCCATCGCCAGCATGTACCAGCTGGTGCGGGAGCGCCGGGTCGATGTCCGCGGAGAGCTCTTCTGCGCGCTGCTGCACCCCGATCCGGTCGTGGTCGAGCGGGGCGATCTGTGGGTCCGTCCGCAGGAGGGGATACCCCTGACGCACGGTCTGCGGCATCAACTGCTGCTCTACCGGCTGCGGTTGCGGGACGCCGACGGCGGGCGGTGGTGGCTGGAGGGCCGGAAGTTCGCCCGTGCGCGGCGCGATGTGTGGCGGCAGACTCGGGCGCTGACCGTCGAGATCGGCCGGGAGGGCGAGCCCGCTTGTCTGGCGGGCGAGGTCGTCGTGCCCGCCGACAGCTATGTGCGCGACCAGATCGACGGCATCCGGGTCGATCCGCGCCTCTCCAGCCAGGAGAAGCGGGTCGCCAAACTGACATGGCTGGCCTGGTTCGGCCTGGAGGTGGGCCGCGGCCTGCTCGGCCCGTTCGCCCGAGTGGGGGCGGACCTGCTCGACCTTCGCCGGAACCCGACGCTGACGGAGCGCACCCGATGACCCCGCTGACCCCGAGGATCCCGCGATCCCGCAGGACCGCGCAGACCCCGATGGCCCCGGTGAACCCGCGGACCCCGGTGGCCCTCCGGCCGCTGTACGCCCGGCTCGACGGGGCGAGGGTCGAGGAGATCCCGTTCCGGACCAAGGACGGGACCCGGCTCGGCCTGAGCAGGGTCACCACCGACTCCTCCCCCGGCCAGGGGCACCGCCCCGCGGTGCTGCTGCTGCACGGCCACACCGCGTCCTCCGACATGTTTCTGCTGCCCGAGACCCGCAACCTGGTCGAGGTCCTGCTGGACGAGGGGTACGAACCGTGGCTGCTGGACTGGCGGGGCAGCTGCCGGCTCCCGTACAACGAGACCGGCCGCCGGTACACCTACGACGATGTCGCCGTGTACGACATCCCCGAGGCGGTGGCGCTGGTCCGGCAGCGGATCGGGGACCGTCCGCTGTTCGTCGTGGCCCACTGCATCGGCGCGCTCTCGCTGTCGATGAGCATGGCGGGCGGTCTGGTGCCCGGGCTCGCCGGGGTGGTGGCGCAGGGGGTGTTTCTGACGCCGAAGCTGGCGGGCCGTACGTCCCTGCGGATGACGCTGGCCGCCGAGTTGCTGAAGTCCCGTGTCGACCACATCCCCGTGGACTTCCGCACGGTGGGCTTCTGGTCGCGGTACACCCCGCTGTTCGCCCTGGCCTCCCGGAAGGCGAGCTGCCCGGACCCGACCTGCCAGATCCTGCACAACTCGGCCTGGGGCACGGGCGCCTCGCTGTTCGTACACGAGCATCTGTCGACCACCACCCACAGCCGGCTGGCGGAGCTGCTGGGCCCGGCGCCGCTGTGGATCCTGCCGCATCTGCGCCGGATCGAGCTGGCGCGCAGCGTGGTGCGCTGGCACCACGGGGACGACCGCTACCGGGCGCTGCCAGAGAACGCGCTGGACCGGGCCGGTCGTATCGACTGCCCGGTGCTGCTGCTCTCCGGCAGCGAGAACGGGCTGTGGCTGGACTCCCAGAAGCTGTGCCACGAGGTGCTGGCCGCGCGTCAGCCGCGGTTGGATGTGGCGTACGCCGAGGTCCCCGGCTACGGTCACCTCGATACGTTCCTCGGCCGGGGCGCCGCCCTCGATGTGTTCGGGCACATCCTCGACTTCCTGGGCAAGCACCGGTAATCCCGTAGTCCACAGCCCGGAGGTCATGACCCATGCCGCAGCTCGAAGTCGGTGGCGCCCGACTGACGTTCGACGACGAGGGTCGCCGCGACGGTGTGCCGCTGGTGTTCATCCACGGCTGGACGGCCAACCGGCACCGCTGGGACCACCAGATGGCGCATTTCGCCCCGCACCGGCGGGTGATCCGGCTCGATCTGCGCGGGCACGGCGAGAGCGACGGCATGCCGCGCACCATCGCGGAGCTGGCGGGCGATGTGTCCGCCCTGCTCGACCGGTTGGAGGTGGACCGCTTCGTCCCGGTCGGCCACTCGATGGGCGGCATGATCGCCCAGACGCTGGCGCTCGACCACCCGGAGCGGATCGAGCGCATGGTCCTGGTGAACTCGATCAGCCGGATGGTCTACAACCGCGGTCGCGCCCTGCTGATGGCGGCCTCGACACTGCTGCCGTTCCGCGTCTTCGTCACGGTCAACATCCAGCGCGCCTTCAGCCCCGGATACCCGCGCGCCGAGGTGCGCGAATACGCCCGCGCCTCCGCGTCCACGCCGCGCGAGGTGGTCATGACGTGCTACGATGCGATGCGGGCCTTCGATGTGCTGGACCGGGTCGGTGAGATCCGGACGCCCACGCTGCTGCTGCACGGCTACCACGACATCCAGCTGCCGGTGTCGCAGATGCTGCGGATGGCCAAGGACTACCCGGACGCGGTGGTACGGATCGTCGACGCGGGCCATGAGCTGCCGGTGGAGAACCCCGCCGCGGTCAGCTCGGCGGTCGACTGGTTCCTCACGGCGGGAGGTTCGGGCACCGCGTAGCGGGGGCGCCGATAAAGGCCGGACGGCTGCGACCCGCGGTTGAACACGCGGGCGCTACTGCGCCAGCTGCGGGTACAGCACCGCCGGGTCCTCGGCCAGCCCCGCCTTGACGCGCCGGGTGAGGTCGTCGGCCAGCACCTCGTACGCCCCCGACTCGACGCCGTCGAGCGCGGCCGCGGCCACCTGGCCCGCGTCGGCCTTGGACGCGTCGATGTCCGCCGTCATATCGGTGTCCACGTACCCCACGTGCAGTCCGGTGACCCCGATGCCGCGCGGCTGCAGCTCCAGGCGCAGGGAGTTGGACTGGGACCACAGGGCGGCCTTGGAGGCGCTGTAGGAACCGGCGTTGCCCACCCAGGAGAGCACGGAGTGGACGTTGAGGATGTGGCCACCGCCGTTGCGCTCGATGACGGGTACGAAGGCCCGGGCGACCAGCAGCGGCCCGTAGAAGTTGGTCTCGAACTCCCGGCGGATGTTGTCGACCGGGGAGCCGAGGAAGGAGGCGCCGACCAAGGCGCCGGCGTTGTTGATCAGGACGGTGACGTCCTGGGCCTGTTCGGCGGCGGCCGCCACGGAGGCGGGGTCGGTGACCTCGAGCGCCACCGGGACGGCATCGGGGTGTGTCACCGTGCGCGGATCGCGGGCCGTGGCGTAGACCTTGGCGGCACCGCGCGCATAGGCCTCCTCCACGAGCGCCCGGCCGATGCCGCGGCTGCCGCCGGTCACGAGAACAACGGCGTCCTTGATCGCAGTCATGATGTCTCCCACTGTGGTAAACCGATCGGTTTCTCAAACTGACATCGCCACCGTAAACCGATCGGTTTCCCGACACAAGGTGGGTTTGAAAACGCAACTGAGCAGAAGGCGCACCGATCGGCGGACAGGGCCCCGAGCGCGGCCGCACCCTGGCAGGTCAGCGCATACCGGCGGCATCGAGCAGGGTGACCACGGTCGGCAGGAGCAGCCCGGCCAGGGAGTCGGCCTGGATACCGGCGCGGGCGCTCGCCCCGTCGAAGACCAGGCTCAGCTGCCGGGCGAGCAGATCGGGATCGCTCGCCCCGCCCCGTTCGGCCTCGTCCCGGAAGAACGCCGTCAGGCCCTCCTTGATCCGGTGCGCGACCCTGCTCGCGGGGTGATCCACATCCTTCAGCTCGATCTGCACGGCCAGAAAGGGGCAGCCCCGATAGGCCGACTGGCCCGCCTGTTCCTCCGCCTGCTCGAAGAGGCCCAGAATCCGCTCACGCGGCGTACGGGCATCGTCCGCGCCGGGCAGGAACCACGTCGAGAAGCCGGCGGCACGCCGCTCCAGGCTCGCCGCCAGCAGTTCGTCCTTGCTCTCGAAAAGTTGGTACATCGAGCGCTTGGACACCCCCGCCGCCTTGCACAGCGCCTCCACGCCGACACCGACGCCGTCCAGATAGGCAAGGGTGGCCGCGGCATCCAGCAGCCGGTCGCGGGAACTCGTCTTCGTCGCATCTGTGGTCATGTGCGACAGGCTAGTCCGGTTTCCGCCACACTGAAACCGATCGGTTTACCAGGGCAGGGTGCCTTCGGCGTCGAAGAAGCCCCCGGTCGGGCCGTCGGGGCCCACCTGCGCCATACGGACGATGATCTCGGCGCCCTCCTCGACGGTCTGGATGCCGGTGTGCCGGTTCAGATCCGTCGCGGTGTAGCCGGGCTCCACCGCGTTGATCCGCATCCGCGGGAACGCCTTCGCGTACTGCACGGTGACCATGTTGACCGCGGTCTTCGACGCCGGATAGGCGACGCCCGGGTAGGCGTACGTCGGGGTGTCCGGGGCGGTGACCCGGGTCAGCGAGGCAAGGCCGCTGCTGACGTTGACCACGACCGGGGCGGCGGACCGCGACAGCAGCGGCAGGAACGCATGGGTCACGCGCACCACGCCGAAGACGTTCGTCTCGAAGACCGAACGCATCGCGTCGGCGGTCACCTCCGCGGCGCCGGCCACCCCTCCGTCCGGCTCCCGCGCCTCGACGCCGGCGTTGTTGACCAGCACATCCAGTCCGCCATCGGCCTCGACGGCCTTCGCCGCGGCCGCGACGGACGCATCGTCGGTGACATCGATGAGGACCATCCGCGCGCCGAGACGCTCGGCGGCCCGGCGTCCGCGCTCGGCGTCCCGGCTGCCGACGTAGACGGTGTGACCTGCCGCGATGAGCCGACGGGCGGTTTCGAAACCGAGCCCCTTGTTGGCTCCGGTGATGAGTGTTGTCGTCATGCCTCCAGGGTCCGGCGGGGCGCGACCGTGTGTCGCCCGAGGCGGCCGGACTGCCCGCGGGCGGACACCGGCGGGCGCCCGGACTGCGCCGCGAAGAGTTGGCGTTGCTGGCCGGGATCTCCGTCGACTACGTCACCCGCCTCGAACAGGGCCGCGCCTCCAATCCGTCGACTCAGGTCGTCGAGGCCCTGGCCAGGGCCCTGCGGCTGTCGGACACCGAGCGCGCACACCTGTTCCGGCTGGCCGGGCTGGCGCCGCCGGGCCCGGACACGGTCCCCGCGCATATCACCCCGAGCATCCAGCGCCTGCTAGACAGGGTGTGCAGCAGTCGTTCGATTGGCCTGAGGATCCTGGGTGTTGCTGGGCGGGCGACGCCGCGATTTTTTCGATCGCCCGTTCGATATGTTCATGCGTTCGGGTGGGATGTCCGGTGGAGCGGTTGCCCGTGGGGGCGACGGCGCTACGGTGCAGTCCTGGCCGCGAATCTCCATACCGCGTCGGCCTGCCAACAGAACAGGGAGCAGACTCCACGGCTCCCACGAACCAAACGCCCCGCGCCCGGAAAGCGACGCGGGGTCCCTGCCCCGGCCGGGTCCACACCGGCCCGGAAAGCGTCCGGCAGGGCGGCCTCCACCGCGCCAGACCCGCCGCACCCAGCGGCGTCGACAGCAGCAGGAACCGAACACGACCGGCACCGACCGCACCAAGCGGCCGGAAACGGCTCACACCCACGGGACTCCAACCCCCGTCGCCACACCAACACGAGCCATCCACCCGACGTCGCCCCGGACCACTCAGGACGACCAAGGAAACCCAAGCCGATCAGAGACGCTGACCGGGACCCCCGTCGCGGTCCTCGACGCGACCGGGACCATGCTCCTGGCCAATCCGCCGTACGCGGCGCTGATGGGCGATCCGTCCGGATGGCGCGGCCACCCCCGGTGGGGTGGC
>NZ_JBSFMM010000295.1:0-11844 GCF_053599555.1 Streptomyces sp. NPDC000941 | reverse complement strand
GGGGCCCGAAGCCCGGGGCGGGGGCAGCCTGGCCGGGCGGCGCGAAGCCGGGGGCCGCGCCCTGGGCCGGGGCGGGGGCGGGCTCCTCCTCCGCGACCTCACCGCCGAAGTTCTTCAGCAGCGCGTCAAGACCGCCGTCGAAGCCCTGGCCGACCGCGGCGAACCGCCATACGTCCTTGAGGTAGAAGTCGCCCAGCATCACGGCGCGCTCGGTGCTGAACTCCGCCCCGGTGAAGGAGTACCGGACCACCTCCTCGCCGCCCGCGACGACCCGGATGTAACCAGGGCCGACCTGGGACATCTGGCCCGCGCCGTCGATGGTGGCGGTGAAGGCGAGCTTGTGGATATTCGACGGGATGCTGTCGAGGGTGACACGGAACGACTCGGCGTCCCCGGCCTGCGGCCCGAGCTGCTGAATCGCTTCCTCGGGGGACTTGGGCTGGTTGAAGAAAATGAAGTAGCGGTCGTCCGAGAGCCGCTCGTCCGCGTCGAGGCCGAAGCAGCTGATGTCGAAGGTCAGACCGGGCCCGGCGATCTGCACGCCGACGTACAGGTCCCTCCCCGCCGTCAGATCACTGAGCTTGGCCTTGTGGCCGCGTTGGAATTCCCTGGCCATACGTAACGACCGTCCCCCATCCCGATAGCGGAGATTGCATTGCGCGCCAGGCTAACCGCTGCCGCTGAGAAGGAGCGACGCCGGGGAGCGAGGTGTGGTTCCAGTGACTACTCCGGCGGGGCCGAGGGGAGGTGCGGCAGCCGTCCGGCAGCCACCACGCCTTCCAGGTATCCGCGCGCCCGCTCGGTCCGCGGATACGACTCCAACAGCCGCCAGAAGCGCTCGCCGTGGCCGGGCACCAGCAGATGGGCGAGTTCGTGGACGAGGACATAGTCCACCACGTACTCCGGCATGCCCTGGAGGCGGTGCGAGAGGCGGATGCTGCCCTCGGACGGGGTGCACGACCCCCAGCGGGTGTTCTGGTTGGTGACCCAGCGAACGCCGGCCGGGCGCGCCCGCCCGCCCAGATACTGCTCGGACAGCCACTCGGCGCGATCCGCGAGCTCCGCGTCGCCGAGCATCCGCTTGCTCTCCTGCGCGGCGAGCTTGTCGAGCATGACCCCCACCCAGCGCTGTTCCTCCGCCTCGGACATACGGGCGGGGATCAGGACGACGGTGCGGTCCCCCTCGCGGTAGGCCGAGACCGTTCTGCGCCGCCGTGTGCTCCGGCGGACCTCGACATCGGCCGCGCCCGGGCCCCGGCTCTGTGGGCCCTGGGCGCCGCGTGAGGTTCTGGCGGCGCTGTGCGATGGGGTCTCCCCGGCGAAGCGGGGGGAACGGTCGGCGGACACCCCTTGACGTTACCCGCTGGCAGCCGGGGAAGTCCCGCCGCGCACCGGGTCGCGGGGCGAACCACTCCACGGTGTTCACAGCTTGTACGACTATCGCCAGCAGCTGTGGATAACTTTCGGCGGCGGTGTGACGGGGTCGCGCATGCTGGGGGCAGTTCGGCGACGACGAGGGGGATCCGATGACGGGGGCGGAGATGACCAGGGCGGGGACGGCGAGGACGAGGACGGCCAGGGCGAGGGCGACGGGGGCGGCGGGGGCGGCGGCAAGTACGGCGCATCCGATGCTCAAGCCCGCGCTGCGGCGCGGCTGGCGGAGCCGGGACACCGTGCAGTTCGGGGTGGCCCGGGCCCATGCGGTGGTGCTGGGGCCGGTGGATACGGCGACGGGCAGCTTTCTGGAGCTGCTGGACGGGACGCGCGGGCTGCCGCTGCTCCGGCAGGAGGCCAGGGCCTTGGGGCTGCCGGAAGGGCGGGCCGACGAGCTGGTGGAGCGGCTGACGGCGGCCGGTCTGCTGGACGATCCGGTGGAGGGCGGCGAGTGGGCGGCCACGGCCTGGCGCCGCGGCGCCGCGCTCGACCGGCTGCGGCCCGATCTGGCGGCGCTGTCGGTGCTGTGTCCCGCGCCGGGGGCCGCGGCGCGGCTGTTGGCGGCGCGGGGCGCGATGCGGGTGCAGGTGAGGGGCGCGGGCCGGGTCGGGGCGGCTGTGGCGGCGCTGTTGTCGGCCTCAGGGGTCGGGCAGGTCGATGTGGTGGACGGCGGCTGTGTCGAGCCTTGGGATGTGACGCCCGGTGGGCTGCCGGCCGAGCGGATCGGGGAGCGACGGGACGCGGCCGCGCGGGGCCTGGTGCGGCAGGCGGCGCCGGGTCCGCGACCGCGCCGGTCGGCGGCGGGGTCGGCGTCGGGGGCGGCAGCGAGGTCGGCGCCCTCCGGCGAGCCGGGGCTGACCCTTGTGGTGATCGCCCCGCGCGACGGGCTCGCGGCATACGCTCCGGATCCGGCCGAGGCCGAGCCGCTGTTGGCGTCGGGTACGCCTCATCTGTATGCGGGAGTCCTGGAGGCGACGGGGGTGGTGGGGCCACTCGTATTGCCGGGGATCACACCGTGCGCCGGATGTGCCGCCATGGGGCGCACCGAGCGGGAGCCGGCCTGGCCGAGGATGCTCGCGCAGTGGCGGTCCGGCCGCCGCCGGCCCACCTGGGCCTGCGACACCGCGTTGGCCACAGTGGTCGCGGGGGTCACTGCCGTGCATGCGCTGGGGTTTCTGGACGGGCGGCTGCCGGCCAGTGCCGGAGCCCGGCTGGAGGCGGCGCTGCCGACTCTCACCTGGGACACCCGGCGGATCGAGCCGCATGCGGAATGCGGCTGTGGTGCGGCCGGACGGACTGATGCGGTATATGCCTCGGTTGTCGAACCGCCGCACGCGACAATGTCCGGGTGACCGACGTCCGCCAAGTGGGCGACGGGGGTCCGGGGGTCACCCCCGGGAATGGCTCAGCTGTAGTTGGAGGGGCGCATGTCAGATCTGCCGCGCAAGGCGATCACCCGTACCGCCAAACTGGCGGCGCTGCCCTTGGGATTCGCCGGGCGCGCCACGTGGGGGCTCGGAAAGCGGATAGGGGGACGACCTGCGGAGATCGTCGCGCGCGAGGTGCAGCAGCGCACGGCCGAGCAGATGTTCAAGGTGCTCGGGGAGCTCAAGGGCGGGGCGATGAAGCTCGGCCAGGCGATGTCGGTCTTCGAGTCGGCGCTGCCGGAGGAGATCGCCCGGCCTTACCGGGCAGCGCTGACCAAGCTCCAGGAGGCGGCGCCGCCCATGCCGACCCGCACGGTCCACACGGCGCTGGAGCAGCGGCTGGGGCCCGAGTGGCGCGAGCTGTTCGCCGAGTTCGACGACAAGCCCGCGGCGGCGGCCTCGATCGGGCAGGTGCACCGGGCGGTGTGGCACGACGGGCGCGAGGTCGCGGTCAAGGTGCAGTATCCGGGGGCGGGTGAGGCACTGCTCTCCGATCTGAACCAATTGAGTCGATTTGCCCGAGTGTTGGGGCCGCTGGTGCCGGGCCTGGACATCAAGCCGCTCATCGCCGAGCTGCGCGACCGGGTGTCGGAGGAGCTGGACTACGAACTGGAGGCCGAGGCCCAGCGCATCCATGCGGAGGAGTACGCCGACGATCCGGATGTGCTGGTCCCGCAGGTGGTGCACCACGGCGATCAGGTGCTGATCACCGAGTGGATGGAGGGGATACCGCTCTCCGAGGTGATAGCCGACGGCACCCCCGAGCAGCGGGACCGGGCCGGACAGTTGCTCGCGCGCTTTCTGTTCTCGGGCGCCTTCCGCACCGGGCTGCTCCACGCCGACCCGCACCCGGGCAACTTCCGGCTGCTGACCGGTGACGCCCCGGAGGGACCGGCGGAGAAGTGGAAGCTGGGGGTCTTGGACTTCGGTTCGATGGACCGGCTGCCCGAAGGGCTTCCCGAGCCGATCGGTATCGCGCTGCGGATGACGCTGGAGGGCGACGCACAGGGGGTATATGAGCTGTTGCGGGGCGAGGGGTTCGTCAAGCCGACCATCGAGCTCGACCCGGACGCGCTGCTGGACTTCCTGCTGCCGATGCTGGAGCCGGCCCAGGTGGACGAGTTCACCTTCGACCGGCAGTGGCTGCGCCGCCAGGCGGCGCGGGTGGCGGATCGCCGCTCGCCGGTCTACGAGCTGGGCAACCAGCTCAATCTGCCGCCCTCCTATCTGCTGATACATCGGGTCTGCCTGAGCACGATAGGGGTGCTGTGCCAGCTGGGCGCGGAAGTGCGGCTGCGCAATGAGCTCGAGGACTGGGTGCCCGGCTTCGCCGAGCGATACGAGAACGAAGCAGACGAAGCACAAGAAGCGCCGGAAGCAGAAACCGAAGCCGAGGCCGACGGAACCGAAGAGCCGGACGGAGCGGCTGCCGAGGTCATGGAAGCCGTGGAAACCGTGGAAGCCGTCAAAAAGGCGCCTGAGAAGACGGCCGAGGCTTCTGCCTGACGTTCTGCCTGACGCGTGAGCGGGCAGCCGAAGGGGCCGGTCCGATCGGACCGGCCCCTGGCATCCCCCTGTTATTGCGGCATCCCCCCGCTATTGCGGCTGTCCCCCTGCAGCCGCTTGCTGTTGCCGCTTACTGCATGACCGCCATGGCCAGAGCGCGGCGGGCGCGGAGCGAGGCGCGCTCCGCACGGCGCTGCATCCGCCGGGCGGCGGCCAGCCTGACGGCGCTGCGTTGAGACTCGGCCTCGCGCAGTCGTTCCTGCATATGCGCACGGGCCAGGGCTTCTGGGATGAGTTGCATCTCACGGGTCCTGTTCTGGCGCGACTCGGTCGCACCGGAGGTGTTACGGGCTGGGGCGTCAAAGACGGACGGCGTCATCGTCGGGACCTGTTTCATCGGGTCGTGCGTCGCGGGGCGATCGATCGTTCCGGTGGTGTTCATGCCATGACCGGGTTCTTGCGCGGGCGACCACGCGGCCGCTTCCGGGCGACGACGACCCCCTGGACGAAGAGCTCCCCGCCCCACACGCCCCAGGGCTCACGGCGGTCCTTGGCCCCGGCGAGGCAGGCCTCCCGCAGCGGACAGGTCTGGCAGAGCGACTTGGCGTACTCGACGTCGGCCGGCGACTCGGCGAAGAAGACCTCCGGGTCGTAGGAGCGGCACGGAACGGCTACACCGAGGTTCTCGATGGCCTCATCCAACTCGGTGAGGGCGGTGAGCGGCGTCAAGGAGTCCTCCGAAGGGTCAGGCGGGGCGATCAGGTCGGTAGCTACGGACGGCGTGTGTGCCTTGAGTTGCACGGTCGTCAGTTCCTCGTCTTTTCGGTCCGGCTGGTGGCCGGACGCTGGCAAATCAAAAGGGCCGCGGATCCCGGTGTGGGTTCCGCGGCCCTGGAAGGTGCCGACCTGATCGTGGATCAGGCTGGATAACTCCAGGGTCCAAGCCCGCGGAGGGCCCACTTCTGGTGGTGCTGCTGCTGCGTCTTCCGGGATCCGGCACCATTGGCCGCGAAGGCATAGGCAATTGCCTGTGCCGTTGCTGCTACCGCAGGTGCCTGGATCGGTCGCTCGCTGAGACGTGCTTCACTGGCGCCGGCGGACACACCGGTGCCAGGCAGCTCGAAGCCGAGCAGGCAGGTGGCGACGACCGAACGATCGGTCATTTTGATGGTGTTCATGAAGCTGATCATTGGGCTCGCCTCCTCTCGGCGTCTCAGGGACCGACTCGAAACCGGTCCGGCTTGTTCAGTACAACACGGATTCCTCGGATCCCGGAAGGGCCCTTGTCTCCGTGCTCGGAAGGCTATGGGTATGCGCTCCGCGCGCGCAAACTATTTTTCCGTCGAGTTTCGCGCGGGTTCTTCGGAACCGCTTCCACTGGTCCCGTCGATCCCCTCCGCCCGGGTGAGTTCCCGCCCGGAGCAGAGCGCGAGGACGTCGGCGCCGAACTTGTCGAGCTTCCGCCTCCCCACTCCAGGGATGCCCGACAGCTCCCCTTCGGTTCCCGGTACGGCCTCGGCAATCGCCAGCAGTGTCTTGTCGGTGAAGACGCAGTAGGCGGGCTGGCCCAGCTGCCCGGCCTGCTCGGCCCGCCAGTCCCGCAGCCGCTCGTACAGTGCCTCGTCCAGCTCCGAGGGGCAGTCCTCACAGCGCCTCAGCTTCATCTCGCCCGCGTCCGTCAGCGTCCTGCCGCACACCCGGCAGTGCACCGAGCCGCGCCGCTTGCGGACCGGGGCGATCGCTCCGCCGCTGCCGCGCTCGATACCGCCGGCCCCGCCCGGCGTGCGGGGGGCGGGGGCCGCTGAGCCGGGACGCAGCCCGTTGAGAAAACGGCTGGGGCGGCGGTTCGCACGGCCTCCGGGAGAGCGCGAGAGGGCCCACGAGAGGGCCAGATGGCGGCGGGCACGGGTGACCCCGACATAGAGCAGCCGACGCTCCTCCTCCACCTGCGGATCGGTCTTGGCATAGGTGATGGGCACCATGCCCTCGGTGAGCCCGACCAGAAAGACCGCGTCCCACTCCAGGCCCTTGGCGGCGTGCAGTGAGGCAAGCGTCACACCTTCGACGGTCGGGGCGTGCTGGGCCGCCGCCCGCTCGTCGAGCTCCGCCACCAGATCGGCCAGGGTGACCTGCCGGCCCGACGCCAACCGGCTCGCGCAGAACTGCTCGGCGAGCCGCACCAGCGCCGCCAGGGACTCCCAGCGGTCACGGACCGCGCCCGACCCGGCCGGAGGCTCCGGCGTCCAGCCGCGGGTGCCGAGCACGGCCCGCACCTGGGAGGGGATATCCGCGTCCGTCAGCGCGGGGTCGGCGTTTCCCGCGCGGGCCGCGCCGCGCAGCAGCAGCCCGGCCTCGCGCACCTCGGGGCGCTCGAAGAACCGCTCGGCGCCGCGCAGCTGGTAGGGCACCTGGGCGTCGGCCAGCGCCTGCTCATAGACCTCCGACTGCGCGTTGACCCGGTAGAGGATCGCGACCTCGCTCGCCGGGACCCCACCGCCGCCCCGCTCCACGGGGGTGATCAGCTCACGGATCCGGCGGGCCACCCCCTCGGCCTCGGCCGGCTCGTCCGCGTAGGCCGTATAGACCGGGTCGGGCCCCGGCTCACGCTGCGAGACCAGCTCCAGGCGGTGATCGGCCGCCCGGCCCCGGGCCTGGGCCAGCACCCCGTTGGCCAAGTGGACGACCTGGGGGGTGGAGCGGTAGTCGCGGACCAGCTTGACGACCGTCGCACCCGGGTGCCGGGTGCGGAAGTTCAGCAGATGGTCGGGGGTGGCGCCGGTGAAGGAGTAAATGGTCTGGCTGGCGTCGCCGACCACGCACAGGGTCTCCCGGTCGCCGAGCCACAGCTCGAGCAGCCGCTGCTGCAGCGGGCTGACGTCCTGGTACTCGTCGACCACAAAGTGCTGGTACTGGCGGCGCACCTGGTCGGCGATGTCATGCCGCTCCTGGAGCACCCCGACCGTCAGCAGCAGCACATCCTCGAAGTCGATCACCCCGCGCTCGCGCTTGAGCTGCTCGTACATGGCGTAGATCCGGGCGATCTCGGCGGCGTCGCGCGGGGCTTCCCGGCCGGACTTGGCAGCCGCGGCCGGATAGTCCTCGGGCACGGTCTGGGTGACCTTCGACCACTCGATCTCCCCCGTCACATCCCGCAGCTCATTGCGGTCCAGCCGGACCCGGCAGCGCGCCGCGGCCTCCGCGACCAGCTGCACCTTGCGCTCGAGCAGCCGCGGCACCTCGCCGCCCACCGCCTTGGGCCAGAAATACTGCAGCTGGCGCAGCGCGGCCGAGTGGAAGGTGCGCGCCTGCACCCCGCCCGCGCCCAGCTGCCGCAGCCGCCCGCGCATCTCCCCCGCCGCGCGGTTGGTGAAGGTGACGGCGAGCACACTCGCGGGCTGGAAGACGCCCGCCCGCACCCCATAGGCGATCCGGTGGGTGATGGCACGGGTCTTGCCCGTCCCGGCCCCGGCCAGCACGCACACCGGGCCGTGCAGGGCCGTGGCCACCTCGCGCTGCTCCGGGTCGAGCCCTTCGAGCACCGCGTCGGCGTCGCGCGGAACCGCCGCGTACTCGGCCGGCGTGGAGACTCGCGGGAAGAGGGGGGAGGGCGTTGCTGCTGTCACCCCGCCATGCTGCCAGGTCCGCTGAGACCGCCGGGACGGTTGTCCACAGCCGTGCCCATTTGGGCATCTCATCCGCTTGTCAGATTTCTCATCGGCCCGCTGGACCGGGCGCGGGAATGCGTCGGGGCGGGCAGACGTTCCACCACTGCCATCACGCCGAGCCGCAAGGAGAACAAGACCGATGTCCGGCACTGTGACGATGTACAGCACCACCTGGTGCGGCTACTGCCGCCGGCTGAAGGGCCAGATGGACCGCGAGGGAATCGCGTACACCGAGGTCAACATCGAGCTGGACCCGGAGTCGGCAGCCTTCGTCGAGAAGGCGAACGGCGGCAACCAGACAGTGCCCACCGTTCTCTTCCCCGACGGTTCGACCCTCACCAATCCCTCCCTCGCCCAGGTCAAGGCGAAGGTCGGAGTCTGAGCTCGCTCAGGCTCGGGGCAGTGGCTCCCCGTACCAGAGTTCGATCAGACGGGCCGCGATCGAGATCCCCGAGGGCGGAAGCACCTCGCCGGACTTGAACGCGGCCCGCAGCTCGTCCCGCGAGAACCAGCGCGCCTCGTGGATCTCCTCCCCGTCCACCTGGATCCGGGAGGAGGTCGCGCGCGCCATGAAGCCCAGCATCAGGCTGGACGGGAACGGCCACGGCTGGCTGGCCACATACTCGACCTCGCCGACCGTGACGCCCGCCTCCTCCGCCACCTCGCGGACCACGGCCTGCTCGATCGACTCGCCCGGCTCGACAAAGCCCGCGAGCGTCGAGAAGCGCCCCTCGGGCCAGTGCATCTGGCGGCCCAGCAGCGCCCGGTCCTGATCGTCGGTCACCAGCATGATCACGGCCGGGTCGGTCCGCGGGTAGTGCTCGGCCCCGCAGGCCGGGCAGCGGCGGATATGTCCCGCTGCCGCGATCACCGTGCGCTCGCCGCAGCGCGAGCAGAAGCGGTGCAGCCGCTGCCAGTTCTCCAGCGCCACCGCGTGCACCAGCAGCCCGGCGTCCCGCGGCGACAGCAGGGCGCCCGCCTCTCGCAGCCCCGCGGGGCGCGCCGACTGGTCCATCCGGCCCGGCAGCGCGTCCTTCTGGAGCGCGAAATAGCGCACCCCGTCGTCGTCGGTGCCCAGGAAATAGCGGTGGGTCTCGGTGGGCGGGGCCTCGAAGGACGGGGTCATCACGAGTTCGGTGCGCCCGTCCGGCGCGTCGTCGACCAGCGCCTGACCGCCGGAGACCACGAAGACCCGCGTCGTCGGGTGGCTCCACGCCGCGGCCAGCCACGCCTCGTCCAGGCGGTGGTGGGCGGCACGGTCGATACCGCTCGCGCCGCTGAGCGTGATCGGTTGAGCGGCGGTGCGATCGGTCCAGGTGGTCACGGCTGCTTCCAACTCCCCCTGAGAAACGGGTGCTTTACATACATACGCGCTACACGGGCCGGTTTTCCGCGAATTCGCCCCACAGATACGCGGCCGTCTCGGCGCCCTTCAGGAGCAGATCGAGCTCGACCTTCTCGTTCGGCGCGTGCCAGCCGTCGGAGGGCACCGAGATGCCCAGGAACAGCACCGGCGCGCCGAGCACGTCCTGCAGATCGGCGGCCGGGCCCGAGCCGCCCTCCCGGGTGAAGCGGATCTTCGTACCGAAGGCCCGTCCCATGGCCCGCGCCAGCGACTGGAGCGCGGGGTGGTCCAGCGGGGTCAGACAGGGGCGGGTCGCGTTCCCAAAGGTGATCTCATGGCGGATTCCGTCCGGGATCCGGGCCGCGACCCACTCCCGCACCGACAGCTCGACCTTGTCCGCGTCCTGGCCCGCCACCAGCCGGAAGGACAGTTTCAGCTGGGCGTACGACGGCACGATCGTCTTGCCGCCCGGCCCCTGGTAGCCCCCACCGATCCCGTTGACCTCCGCGGTCGGGCGAGCCCAGATCCGCTCCAGGGTGGTGTGGCCCGCCTCGCCGAGCGTGGCGTGTGAGTGCGCGGAGCGCAGCCAGGCAGCCTCGGCAAAGGGGAGCTCGGCGAACAGCTCGCGCTCGCGGTCGGTCAGCTCCACGACCCCGTCGTAGAAGCCGGGGATCGCCACCCGGCGGTCCGCGTCGTGCAGGGCGGCGGCCAGCCGGGCGGCCTCGGTGGCCGGGTTCGGGACCGCGCCGCCGAACGAGCCGGAGTGGATGTCCTGGTCAGGCCCGTGAAGATCGATCTGACAGTCCGCGAGCCCGCGCATACCGGTGCAGACGGTCGGGGTGTCCTCGGACCACATGCCGGTGTCGGAGACGATCACGGTGTCGCAGGCGAGCCGGTCGGCGTGCGCTCGGATCAGCTCGGCGAAATGCGGCGAACCGGACTCCTCCTCGCCCTCGACGATCAGCTTGAGGTTGACCGCGGGGGCGGTACGGCCGGTCGCCGCGAGGTGGGCCCGTACGCCCAGGGTGTGAAAGAACACCTGCCCCTTGTCGTCGGCCGCGCCGCGCGCGTACAGCCTGCCGTCCCTGACCGCCGGCTCGAAGGGTTCGGTGTGCCAGCCGTCCTCGCGGGCGGCGGGCTGGACGTCGTGGTGCCCGTAGACCAGCACGGTCGGGGCGTCGGGGTCGCCGGACGGCCACTCGGCGAAAACGGCCGGCGCCCCGGCCGTCGGCCATGTCTCGATCACCGGAAACCCCGTCGCGGTCAGGCTCGCCGCCAGCCACTCCGCGCTGCGCCGGACGTCGTCGGCGCGGGCGGGGTCGGCCGACACGGACGGGATGCGCAGCCACTCGGCGAGGTCGTCGAGGAACGCGGCGCGGTGAGCGTCCACGTAGGCGCGGACGGCGATGTCCGTGTCCGGGGTATTACTCATGCACTTGAGCCTATCCGGCCCGGGAGGGTGCCAGGGCCGCGGTCCGCGCACGGCCGCTGCCGCTATGTGTTCTCCGTCACGTGTTCATCGTGGGGTTCATGGGGTGCCTCATGGGGTTCATGCGGCTCGGCGGGCTCATGCGTCTCCTGTGGCTCGCCGAGCAGGATGCGCTCCAGCTCCGCCCGGCCCGGCAGGGCTGCCGGGCGGACGATCTCGCCGCCGCGTACGTAGACGAACGCCGCGGAGACCGCCGACAGAGGCAGGCCCTGCTGCTCCGCCCAGGCCAGGCGGTAGACCGCCAGCTGGAGCGGGTCGGCGTTCCGCGACCGGCCGGTCTTCCAGTCGACGATCTCGTACCGCACCCCCGGCCCGCCCCCCACGGCCCGCGGCGCGCGGTACACCGCGTCGATCCGGCCCCGGATCGTCCGGCCCGCCAGCGCCAGCTGGAACGGCGCCTCGACGCTATAGGGGGTGCGATGCGCGTACGGGGTGCGCGCGAACGCCTCCTTGAGCTCGGCCAGGTCCCGCTCGTTCGCGATCTCCGGCTCGTCGTCCTCGCCGCCCGGCAGTTCGTCCGGGCCCAGGAACGGAAGCGGCAGCGCCTCGAAGCGCGACTCCACCCACGCGTGGAACCGGGTGCCGCGGCGCGCGGCGGGGCGCGGCGGGCGCGGCATGGGGCGGGCCAGCTCCCGCGCGAAGCCGTCGGGGTCGGCGGCCAGCCGCAGCAGCTGCGTGGCGCTGAGCATGTACGGCATCGGCACGTCCCGCACCGTGGCGCGGGCCCGCCGCAGCTCGCCCGCGAGCGCGTCAAGGTCCCGGTCCCAGGAGGCGACCAGCCGCGCCTCCTCGGGCGGCGGGCCGCCGCGCGGCGGGCCGGTTTCCGAAGCGCCGTACGGGTCGGGGTACGGGTCCTCGGCGTACGGGTCCTCGGGGTACGGCTCGTCGGGGTACGGCTCGTCGGCGTGCGGGTCCTCGGCGTGCGGGTCCTCGGGGTAGGCGTCGTCGTACGGGTCGTCGTACGCGTCCTCGGGCGGC
>NZ_JBSFMM010000294.1:0-11865 GCF_053599555.1 Streptomyces sp. NPDC000941 | reverse complement strand
CGGACCTGCTCTCGAGCGACCTGGAGGTGTGGGCCGGTTACGCCCGGAGCCGGGCGTACCGGGGCCGCACATCGCCCACGGCGCAGTACGACGGCCTCTGCCTCGTCGCCTGACCGAACGAACCGACGGCCGGTACGACGAGGCGCATCACCGCCGTACCGGCCGGCTCGCCGGCCTTCGGCCACGGCCGCGCGGGGTCAGACGAACGCGAGCCGTCGGCTCAGCACCTCGTCGGCGAGCCCGTAGGCGACGGCCTCCTCGGCGGTGAGCACCTTGTCCCGGTCCATGTCCGCGCGCAGCGTCGCCACGTCGTGATGCGTATGCCGGGACAGGACCTCCTCCACCTGCGAGCGGATGCGGACCATCTCCTTGGCCGCGAGGCTGAGGTCGGAGACCGTCCCCTGCCGGCCGCCGCTGGCCGGCTGGCCGAGCAGCACCCGCGCGTGCTGGAGCACGAACCGTCGCCCGGGATCTCCGCCGGCCAGCAACACCGCCGCCGTCGACGCCGCCTGACCGACGCAGAACGTGGAGATCGGCGCCTGTACGAACGTCATCGTGTCGTAGATCGCCATCAGCGAAGTGAACGATCCACCGGGCGAGTTGAGATAGATCGAGATCTCGCGCTCCGGGTTCGCCGACTCCAGATGCAGGAGTTGCGCGATGACCACATTGGCGACCCCGTCGTCGATCTCGGTGCCGAGGAAGATGATCCGCTCGTTCAGCAGCCGGCTGAAGACGTCGTAGGACCGCTCACCCTGCGCGGTCCGCTCGATGACGTAGGGAACCGTGTACGACCCCATGTCACAACCCCATCCGTCGGCGCGACGCGGCCGGGCGGATGTCGGCGACCGACTCCACCACCCGGTCCACGATTCCGTACTCCCTGGCCTGCTCGGCCGTGAACCAGCGGTCCCGGTCGCCGTCCTGCGCGATCGTCTCCTCGCTCTGCCCGGTGTGCTCGGCGGTGATCCGCTCGATGGCCTTCTTGGTGAACTGGAGGTTCTCCGCCTGGATCTCGATGTCCGCGGCGGTGCCACCGATGCCCGCTGAGGGCTGGTGCATCATGATCCGCGCGTTCGGCAGCGCGAACCGCTTGCCGGTCGTCCCCACCGTGAGCAGGAACTGGCCCATGCTGGCGGCGAACCCCATCGCCAGCGTCGAGACGTCGTTCGGGATGAGCCGCATGGTGTCGTAGATGGCGAGACCCGCGGTGACCGACCCGCCGGGGCTGTTGACGTACAGGCTGATGTCGGTGCGCGGGTCCTCCGCCGACAGCAGCAACAGCTGCGCGCACACCCGGTTGGCCGACACGTCGTCGACCTGTGTGCCGAGAAGCACGATCCGCTGGGCGAGCAGCTGTGCCGCGAGATGGTCGTCGAAGTGGCTGGGCGGTGTGTCGCCCTCCTCCGCGCGGGGCGAGAGCGTGGTGAGTGAAGTCATCTGGTCTCCTTGTCGAGGCGAGGATGCCGTCGACTCCACTCTTGACCTCAGGAGATCCCCGGATGCGGTTTCTCTGCCCGCCGCAGATTCGCCACGGGCAGAGTTGACGCCTCAGTGAGCACGGCGGCCCGGCCCGAGGCGTGCGCCAGGGGGCGTCCGCCCCAGCGGCTGCCCGTCTCGCCGCGGACGCGGGCGCGTTCCTTGCGCTGTGCGGCGAGGACACGGGATGGCGGGCGGTGGCGTTGCGCCGGCGCAGGTACGCGTGCGGGGTCTGCTACGCGGTCACAGCACTAGCCGGGGTAGACGGTGCCGTCCTCCACGAAGCACAGCGGGTTGTCCCAGGGGTCCTGGGCGTAGAACGATCGTTCGCCCCACGGGCGGACGGCGATCGCGCCCGCCGGAGCGTCGTGGACCGGTTCCGTGGACAGGCAGTCGAGTGCCTCGGCGCGTTCGAAGACGGCATCGAGGTCCGTGACGGTGAAGTACAGGGCTTTCGCCGCCGGATGCGGCGGCGCAGCCAGGGCGGACACATCCTGAACAGAGAGGGTGACCGGTCCGCACGGGAAGTAGCAGCGCGCCCCGCCCTGCCTGCGCCCCTCCAGGCCCAGCAGCCTGCCGTAGAAGGCGACGGCCTCTTCGAGGTCACCGACTTCCACACTGAGCCTGAACAACTGCGGCACATCCGCGCGGTCCGCTGGTCCGCTGGTCGAAGTCGTCATCTCAGGTGTTCTCCTTGGTTGCGTTCTGGTGGCCCGGTCCGCTGGAGAAGTGGGCAAACCACTGTGTGATCAGGTCCCCCCGAGGCAGCCGCCGGCTTCGCGGCGCTGCGGGAGGCGCGATGGCACCTGGCGGGCGCGTACGGACACATCAACTCCGCCGGCGGCCTGGGCTCGCGGCACCACGGTACGGGTCGTCGGCGCTGCCCACCACCAGGGCCCGGCAGGACAACGGTTGTGCCGGCACCTCGAGGAACGTCGCGGTCGCCTGGCGTGGGAACATCGCCCCGTGCGGGTCGGGCGGCGCGACCAGGAACGTAACCGGCGTTGCACAAGCGGCTGGCGGCCGTCTCACTTGACCGGTGACTGTCCGTGTCATGCCTGGACGGTGGGGCGAACGTTGATCTCGCCGATCTCGACGTCGCCGGGCTGCTCGATGGCGAAGGCCACCGCGCGGGCGACCGCCGCCGGAGGGATGCCCATCGCGTCCATGTTCTTGCGCGTCTGCTCGCGGATATGCGGGTCTGCCATGGAGCCGGCGAGATCGGTGCGGACGTATCCCGGCGAGATGGCTGTCGTGCGCACCACCCCGTCGGTGGACTCCGTGCGCAGCCCCTCGTGGATGGTGCGTACCGCGTTCTTGGTCGCGGCGTAGACAGCCATCGAGGGGGACACGGACAGGCCGGCCACGGAGACGATGCTGACCAGGTGACCCGACCCCTGCTGGCGGAAGACGGGCAGCGCGGCGGCGACGCCGTTGAGCATGCCGCGAAGGTTGACATCGATCATGGCCGACCAGCCTTCGGTGTCGAGGTCGGCCAGCGGGCTGATCGGGGCGACGCCGGCGTTGTTCACCAGGACGTCGATACGGCCGTACCGGTCGATGGTGGTGGAGACCAGGCGCCGCAGGTCCTCGGCTTTGGTGACGTCGACGACGCACGTGGCAGCACGGCCCCCCTCCTCCCGGATGTCCTGCGCTATGGCGTCGATGCGCTCGCCGCGGCGCGCCGCGAGGACGACCGCGGCGCCGCGCTGGGCGAGCAGACGGGCCGTGGCTTCGCCGATGCCGCCGCTCGCTCCGGTGATAGCGACGATCTTGTCGTGAAGAGAGAGCATTACTGCCTCCAAGTAAAGTGGACACGTGTCCGGTGTATGGGTTCACCGTACCGGACACGTGTCCACTTGTCAGAGGCGGAGTATCAGGAGAGGCCTATGAGCGCGCCAGCACGCCGTACGGACGCGGCGCAGAACCGGACCCGCATCGTGGAGGCCGCCCGCGCAGCCCTCGCCGAGTCCAACCACGTCCACCTCAACGAGATCGCCAAGCGCGCCGGTGTAGGACAGGGCACGCTCTACCGGAACTTCCCCAACCGCGAAGCGCTCCTCGCCGAGGTCTACCGGCGCGACGTCGAAGAACTCGTGACCGCCGCCTCCGCTCTGCTGGCGGAACACGAGCCTGTGGAAGCCTTGCGTCACTGGCTCGACCGAGTGATCGACTACGCCGAGATCAAGCGCGGCGTCCTGGCAGCGCTCGAGCCGACGGCGTGGCAGGACCTTGTCGCCCACAGCCACAACCCCATCGAAGGCGCCCTCGGCCACCTGCTGGACGCGGGGAAAGCGGCCGGCTCCATCCGCACGGACGTGGACGCCCCCGGGGTCCTCCTGCTCATCGCCTACCTCAGCCGACTCGACCGGGATGAGTGGGAATCAACGGCACGGCCTCTGATGAACGTCATCCTCGACGGCCTTCGCCGCCAGGACGCGGACCGGTGAGGGCACTCCGACGGCGCGGTCCAAGCCGACCGCACACCCCTCGCGACCAACTCCAGGACGCAAGCAGGACCTGCCGCTCGCGGACCTTCACGGAGGCGCCCTCCGTGCTCTGTCAGCCGGTATGGAGGATCCGAAAGCGACCGGGTTCCGCCGGATCTCGATCAACGACTTGGACCGGCGGCCAAGCCCATTGCCAAACGCTGATGCCTGGCGTGCGGGAGAACCGGATCTGCCCGCGGGTGCCCTCGACCGCAACGCGCGGCCAGGATTCGGCAATGCGCGCCCGGTCCGCGCCGTGAGAACGCAGCACCTCGGCGAGGACGGCACCCGTGTCGTAGCCCTCGAAGGCGACGAAGGAGGGCGCTGCGGCCAGCCGCTCGCGCAGGGACGTCTCGACTCGTGCACCGAGTGGGCTGAGGCGCTCGGGCAGGTAGCGCAAGAACGGGATCGCGGCGCCGTCGTCGCCCAGCGACGTCGCCCATTCGGAGAACTCCGGCTGCCCGGCCGGAGCACCAATCATGATCTCGGCGAGGCGCTGGTCGCGGCGGACGGACTTGACGATCGGCACTGCCGGCTCCGGGTGGCCGACCAGAAGGAGGAGGGCCGTCGCACGACTGTCGACGAGTTCGTCGCACACCGCCGTGGGGGCGAGCGCGCGCATGTCGAGTTCGATGACGGTGCCGCCGCGTGGAGCGAGGTAGTCCCGCAGAATACGGGCCCCGGACGCCCAGTAGACACTCGGCTCGGCTGCTACGGCGATTCGGCTGTGGCCCGCGCCGAGGAGAAAGTCTGCGTAGATCCGCCAGCCGTGGGACTGCGCCGGGGCGAGGCGCGCGACCCAGTCCGTTGGCTGTTCGGTGAGCCCGTCGAGAACCGCTGACGAGCAGAGGAACGGCAGGCCGAGGGCGTCGGCCCTGGCAGCAGCGGCGCGAGCGACGACGCTGTGATACTCCCCCGCCAACGCAGCCACGCCCAGGCGAGCCAGTTCGTCTACAGCCGCCGCGGCCCTCTGTGGATCGGCCGCGGTGTCCCGGACCACCAGCTCGAGTGGTCTTCCGACGACCCCGCCGGCGTCATTGACTTCGCGAACGGCCAACTCGAGTCCAGCGAGCAAGTGCTGGCCGGCCTCGACCCAGCCAGGCCGAGTCAGCGGAACGAGAGCGCCGATCCGGACGGATGATCCATCAGTCCGCTCCGTTCCAGGTGGCGATGGTGGCGTATTCATGCGCTGGCGTCTCCCGAGTGCCGATTCGGTCGCGGTCTGCCCGGATCGCAGAGTGAACGTCAGTGGCGCCGAGAGTAACCGAGCCTGGAATGACCAGCTCCGGCGCCCCGCCCCGCCCCGTGGCCGTCAGCCGACTCCCGCGCCGATCCCGGGCGGGCGGCCTGACGCAGCGCGACTGGTGACCGCGGAGGGTCACGCCGGAAATAGTGCCTGGAGCGCTATGCGGCAAGGCGCCAAGAAGGCCCCCGAGTGGCCCCCTGTCACGTTTTCAGGGAGTCAAGGCAGGGGGGATTGATCCAGGGGGCGCAAGGGCTGCACAACGACGCATGGAGGCACTCCCGACCCATCAGCAAGGGGCATCTCCGGTACCCTGGACAGGGTCCCGGTAGTCGACGGTCCCGAGGCGCGTGAGCCTCGGGACCCTGTTTGGGCTGCCGTGCCCTGTCTCCGCCAGTTGTCCGGCCGTTCCCGCACCGTGGTGTGGGAGCGCGGTCTGCCATGCCCGAAAGAGAGCATCAGTGACCACTTACGACACTCGCACCCCCAGCGGTACCCGCGAATCCCAGCAGCCCGGCCATGCCGGGACGGCGTCGTATGACGCCAACGCGATCACTGTTCTGGACGGTCTGGACGCGGTGCGCAAGCGGCCAGGGATGTACATCGGCTCCACGGGAGAGCGGGGGCTGCACCACTTGGTGCAGGAGCTCGTGGACAACTCCGTGGACGAGGCACTCGCGGGGGTAGCCGACCGGATCGACGTGACGATCCTGGCCGACGGCGGGGTGCGGGTGGTCGACAACGGCCGCGGCATCCCGGTGGGGACGCACCCGGTGGAGAAGCGGCCGGCCGTCGAGGTGGTGCTGACCGTGCTGCACGCGGGCGGGAAGTTCGGGGGCGGCGGGTACGCGGTCTCCGGCGGTCTGCACGGTGTGGGCCTGTCGGTGGTCAACGCCCTGTCGACCCGGCTGTCGGCGGAGATCTGGACCGACGGCCACCGGTGGACTCAGGACTACAAGGACGGCGCTCCCACCGCCCCACTGGCCCGCCACGAGGCCATCTCCCGGACGGGCACCTCCCTGACGTTCTGGGCGGACGGCGACATCTTCGAGACCACCGAATACTCCTTCGAGACGCTGGCCAGGCGTTTCCAGGAGATGGCCTTCCTCAACCGCGGGCTCACCCTGACCCTCACCGACGAGCGGCCCGCCGCGCGCGCGACGGCCGCGGCCGACGAAGCCGACTCGGACCCGGCAGCGAAGACGGTCTCCTACCGCTACGACGGCGGCATCACCGACTTCGTCGCCTACCTCAATGCCCGCAAGGGCGAGCCGGTCCATCCCTCGGTCATCACCATCGCCGCCGAGGACACGGAACGGCTGCTGTCGGCCGAGGTGGCCCTGCAGTGGAACGGCCAGTACACCGACAGCGTCTACTCCTACGCCAACGCCATCCACACCCATGAGGGCGGCACCCACGAGGAGGGCTTCCGCACGGCACTGACCACCGTGGTCAACCGCTACGCGCGGGAGAAGAAACTGCTGCGGGAAAAGGACGCCAACCTCTCTGGCGAGGACATCCGCGAGGGCCTGACCGCGATCATCTCGGTCAAGCTCGGCGAACCGCAGTTCGAGGGCCAGACCAAGACCAAACTCGGCAACACCGAGGCGCGGACCTTCGTGCAGAAGATCGTCCACGAGAATCTGACCGACTGGTTCGACCGTAACCCGAACGAAGCCACGGACATCGTGCGCAAGGCCATGCAGGCGGCCACGGCCCGGGTCGCGGCCCGCAAGGCGCGCGACCTGACCCGCCGCAAGGGCCTGCTGGAAACGGCGGCGCTACCGGGCAAGCTGTCCGACTGCCAGTCGAACGACCCGGCGATGTCGGAGATCTTCATCGTCGAAGGAGACTCCGCCGGCGGCTCGGCCAAATCCGGCCGCAACCCGCAGTACCAGGCGATCCTCCCGATCCGCGGCAAGATCCTCAACGTGGAGAAGGCCCGAATCGACAAAATCCTGCACAACCAGGAGATCCAGGCGATCATCTCCGCGTTCGGCACGGGCGTGCATGAGGACTTCGATATCGCCAAACTCCGCTATCACAAGATCATCCTGATGGCGGACGCCGACGTCGACGGCCAGCACATCAACACCCTGCTGCTGACCTTCCTGTTCCGCTTCATGCGCCCCCTGATCGAGGGGGGCCACGTCTACCTCTCCCGCCCCCCGCTGTACAAAATCAAGTGGGGTCGGGACCACGTCGAATACGCCTACTCCGACCGCGAACGCAACATGCTCCTGGACCGGGGCCGACAGGACGGCCGCCGGATCAAGGACGACTCCATCCAGCGCTTCAAGGGCCTGGGCGAGATGAACGCCGAGGAACTGCGCGTCACCACCATGGACCCCGACCACCGGGTCCTGGGCCAGGTCACCCTCGACGACGCAGCCGTCGCCGACGACCTCTTCTCCGTCCTGATGGGCGAGGACGTCGAAGCCCGCCGCCACTTCATCCAGCGCAACGCCAAGGACGTCCGCTTCCTCGACATCTGACCCTGGGCACTGCTCCCGCCCCCTCGGACGCGCGCCCCAAAGCCCCCACCACCACCCTCTGTTGCCCAGGAGAGCACTGCGTGAGCACGTTCCCCGCCCCGGCCACCGGCAGCCGCCCACAGGACGGCTCCGACTACACCGCACGGCACCTGATGGTGCTCGAAGGACTGGAGGCCGTACGCAAACGCCCCGGCATGTACATCGGATCCAGCGACAGCCGCGGCCTGATGCACTGCCTGTGGGAGATCATCGACAATTCCGTCGATGAAGCCCTGGCCGGCGTCTGCGACCACATCGAGGTCATCCTCCACGAAGACGGCTCCGTGGAAGTCACCGACAACGGCCGCGGCATCCCCGTGGACACCGAACCCCGCACCGGCCTGTCCGGCATCGAGATCGCCTACACCAAACTCCACGCCGGCGGAAAATTCGGCGGCGGCTCCTACGCCGCCTCCGGCGGTCTGCACGGCGTCGGCGCCTCGGTCGTCAACGCCCTCTCGGCCCGGCTGGACATCGAGGTCGACCGCCACGGCCGTACCCACGCCATCAGCTTCCGCCGCGGCACACCCGGCACCTACACCGGCCCCGGACCCGACGCCCCCTTCACCCCCGCCCAGGGCCTGCACCAGACCGCCAAAATCCCCAAGTCGCGGACGGGCACGCGCGTGCGCTACTGGGCCGACCGCCAGATCTTCCTCAAGGACGCCAAGCTCTCCCTGGAGAACCTGCATCAGCGGGCTCGGCAGACGGCGTTCCTGGTGCCGGGACTGACCATCGTCGTCCGGGACGAGTACGGACTCGGCGAGGGCGGCAGCAAGAGCGAGGAGTCCTTCCGCTTCGACGGCGGCATCAGCGAGTTCTGCGAGTTCCTGGCGGGCGACAAGCCGGTCTGCGACATCCTCCGCTTCACCGGACAGGGCACCTTCAAGGAGACGGTCCCGGTCCTCGACGACCACGGCCGGATGACGCCCACGGAGGTCACCCGCGAGCTCGGCGTGGACGCCGCGCTGCGCTGGGGCACCGGATACGACACCACCGTCAAGTCGTTCGTCAACATCATCGCCACCCCCAAGGGCGGCACCCACGTCGCCGGCTTCGAACAGGCCGTCGCCAAGACGATGAACGAGGTGCTGCGCGCCAAGAAGCTGCTCCGCGTCGCCGAGGACGACATCGTCAAGGACGACGCCCTGGAGGGCCTCACCGCGGTCGTCACGGTCCGTCTCGCCGAGCCCCAGTTCGAGGGCCAGACCAAGGAGGTCCTCGGCACTTCGGCGGCCCGCCGCATCGTCAGCACCGTGATCAGCAAGGAACTCAAGGCGTTCCTGACCTCCGCCAAGCGTGACGCCGCCCAGCAGGCCCGGGTGGTCCTGGAGAAGGCCGTCGCCGCCGCCCGCACGCGTATCGCGGCACGCCAGCACAAGGACGCGCAGCGCCGCAAGACGGCCCTGGAGTCCTCCTCCCTGCCCGCCAAGCTCGCCGACTGCCGCAGCGACGACGTCGACCGCAGCGAGCTGTTCATCGTCGAGGGCGACTCCGCGCTCGGCACGGCCAAGCTCGCCCGGAACTCCGAGTTCCAGGCGCTGCTGCCGATCCGCGGCAAGATCCTCAACGTCCAGAAGTCCTCCGTGACCGACATGCTGAAGAACGCCGAGTGCGGCGCGATCATCCAGGTCATAGGAGCCGGCTCCGGGCGGACCTTCGACATCGACACGGCCCGCTACGGCAAGATCATCATGATGACCGACGCCGACGTCGACGGCTCCCACATCCGCACGCTGCTGCTGACCCTCTTCCACCGCTACATGCGGCCCATGGTCGAGGCCGGCCGCGTCTTCGCCGCCGTACCGCCGCTGCACCGCGTCGAGCTCATCCAGTCGAAGAAGGGGCAGGACAAGTACGTCTACACGTACTCGGACCGCGAACTGCGCGACAGGCTCATGGAGTTCCAGAGCAAGGGCATCCGGTACAAGGACTCCATCCAGCGCTACAAGGGCCTCGGTGAGATGGACGCCGACCAACTGGCCGAGACCACCATGGACCCGCGCCACCGCACCCTGCGCCGGATCAACCTCTCCGACCTGGAGGCCGCGGAAGGCGTGTTCGACCTGCTGATGGGCAACGACGTAGCTCCCCGCAGGGAGTTCATCACCAGCTCCGCTGCCACGCTCGACCGGTCCAGGATCGACATCTGAGAATCGCGCGCCCCGCCCCCCATCAGTACCCAGTACTCAGAACTCAGACGACTCCCTGGGCCATCATGGCCTCGGCGACGCGGAGGAAGCCCGCGGTGTTGGCACCGAGCACATAGTCGTCGGCGTCACCGCCGTAGGTCTCGGCGGTGACACGGCACTGGGCGTGCACCTGCCGCATGATGGTGGCGAGCCGGTCCTCCGTCCGCTCGAAGGTCCAGCTGTCGCGAGAGGCGTTCTGCTGCATCTCCAGCGCGGAGGTCGCGACCCCGCCCGCGTTGGCCGCCTTGCCCGGGCCGAAGAGGACCCGCGCGCCACGGAAGATCTCGACGGCCTCGGGCGTACAGGGCATGTTCGCGCCCTCGGCCACGGCGAGCACGCCGTTCTTCACCAGCGCGACGGCGTCCTGCTGGTGCAGCTCGTTCTGAGTCGCACACGGCAGGGCGACCTCGCACGGCACGTCGAAAACCGACCCCCGGTCGGAGAAGCGCGCGGTCGGCTTCGCCTCGGCGTAGGCGGAGATCCGGGCCCGGCGCACCTCCTTGACCTCCTTGAGCAGGTCCAGGTCGATGCCGTCCTCGTCGACCAGGTAGCCGGAGGAGTCGGAGCAGGCCACCACGCGTCCGCCCAGGGCGTGGACCTTCTCGACGGCGTAGACGGCGACGTTCCCCGACCCGGAGACCACGACCCGGCGTCCGTCGAAGTCATGGCCGCGCGTGGAGAGCATCTCCTGGGCGAAGTACACCGCGCCGTAGCCGGTGGCCTCGGTACGGACGTACGAACCGCCCCAGCCGACCGGCTTGCCGGTCAGAACACCGGCCTCGTAGCGGTTGGTGATCCGCTTGTACTGGCCGAAGAGATAGCCGATCTCGCGGCCGCCCACCCCGATGTCCCCGGCGGGCACATCCGTGTGCTCGCCCAGGTGGCGGTACAGCTCCGTCATGAACGCCTGGCAGAAGCGCATGATCTCGCCGTCCGAACGGCCCTTGGGGTCGAAGTCCGCCCCGCCCTTGCCACCGCCGATCGCCATGCCGGTCAGCGCGTTCTTGAAGATCTGCTCGAAACCGAGGAACTTGACGATGCCGAGGTTGACACTGGGGTGGAACCGCAGGCCCCCCTTGTACGGTCCGAGGGCGCTGTTGAACTCCACCCGGAAACCGCGGTTGACCTGTACCGTGCCCTGGTCGTCCACCCACGGGACCCGGAAGATCAGCTGCCGCTCGGGCTCGCAGAGCCGCTCCACGATCCGGGCCTGGGAGTACTCCGGGTGCGTTCGGAGCACGGGGCCTATCGCGTGCAGCACTTCGTGTGCCGCCTGATGGAACTCCGTTTCCCCGGGGTTCCGTCGGCGGAGGTCGTCGTAGACCGTTTCGATCTGGGCGCTGACGTCCATGTGTGCTGTCTCTCTGCTCGGGTGCGGGCCGGTCGGGACGGCGTTCTGACGGCGTTCATCGCAGCGCCGAGAGGCCGTCGGCCAGTCGACGGGCGCCCTCGGTGATGGGCTGTGGACTGGCAGCGTACGACAGCCGCTCGACAGCAGGCCGTACCGGTCGGCCCCGCAACCAGGTCGTCGATACGGCGAGCTCGGGCGTCGAGGCTGACGGACGCCCCAGGGGCGAAGGCTAACGTTGTGCGCCGAACGAGGAGTCGTCGCCCGGCGCCTGGTGGGGCAGCCGTTCCAGCGTGGCGGCGATGCCGGCCCGCTCCACGACATCGATCAGCGCCTGCCCGATCACGGAGACCGGCTCACGGGCCGGGAGCACCAGGCCGATGCGCTCCGTACGGACCGGGCCGACCAGCGGAACGGCGCGCATACCCGCAGGCACACCGAAGACATGCAGCCAGGCGTGCGGCACGATGCTCGCCCATTGACCGGCTCTGACGCGTAAATAGCAGCAGTTCAGGGTGGGTGGGGGCAGAGCTGGGTGCCCGGTGGCCGTTGCGGGCTGCCGGGTGTCCAGGGGGCCGGT